>DAOUVM010000151.1 GCA_030667645.1 Ardenticatenales bacterium
CTCACCGGCGTGGAGGGATACGTCGGGAGTATTGCCACCGGCCTTGTCGCAGGGCTAAACGCCGCCCGGCTGCTGATGGGCGACCACCCGGTCATCCTACCTCCCACGACTATGCTGGGCGCCCTGATTCATTATGTAACTCACGCCGAGATCAAGTCTTTCCAGCCCATGAAGGCGAACTTTGGTCTGCTTGCGCCGCCGACCCACCGGCTCCCCAAGCAGGAGCGGTACCGATATTACGCCGAACGCGCCGCCAAGGCGATGACCGGTCTGATCCGGGATGCTGGGATCACACCGCCTTCACCCATAGCACAGTGAACCCACCGTCCCCGCGCCGTGTCTGCCTGCGTTCCGGCCGCCTCTGGTATCGCCAGTTTTTATGTCTGGTCGCCCTGTTGCTGATTAGTTGCCGCCCACTGCCATCCACTCCGGCTCGGCGGACCGTCTTTGACGGAGAGCACGCGTACCAGTATCTTGCGAGGCAGACCGAATTCGGTTTCCGTCCGGCCGGCTCCCTGGCAAGCCGGCAGACGGGAGATTGGATCATCCAACAGCTTCTAGAGGCCGGTTGGGAGGTCGAAACGCAAGAATTCCCATACATGGGAACAACCTGCCGCAACATCATTGGCAAGATGCCCGACTCGCCCGGCGAGGAGGCAGTGCTGCTGGGAACCCACTATGATACGCGAAAAAGGGCAGATCAGGATCCAGAGTCCCCAAATGAGCCGGTCCTGGGCGCAAATGACGGAGCGAGTGGGACAGCGGTTCTGCTAGAGTTGGCCCAGGTACTCGAATCTGATAGAATCCCGTACCAGGTCTGGCTCGTCTTTTTTGATGCCGAAGACAATGGGCATCTGAACGGCTGGGAGTGGGCGGCGGGAAGCAGCTACATGGCCTCCCGGTTGGACCCATCCGAGTGGCCAGAGTTCGTTCTAGTCGTGGACATGATTGGAGACGCCGATCAACAGATCTACTATGAATACAACTCGGACCCGGCGCTCATGCAGGCGATCTGGCAGGTAGCGGCTGACCTTGGGTATAGAGAGACCATCATTCCCGAGTACCGCTACTCGATTCTGGACGATCACACTGCCTTTGCGCGATTGGGCATAGCGGCGGTGGACATGATCGATTTCGATTACCCGTACTGGCACACCACGGCCGACACGCTGGACAAGGTAAGCGCCGCGAGTCTCGAACGGGTGGGCCGGACCGTGAAGGCATTTCTCGAGTCAGATGCTGCATCAAGAGATTGGACCGACTAGCGTTCTCGGGCTGTTGTGTCGATCCTTGAGCCACTCTCCGGCCAAGACTGACCTCTCCCAACTGGCCCGGGCTGCAGATGCAATTGGCCGACAACTCGTCCAATAAAAGTGACCCTGAGGAATAGCGCGATGAGTCGCATGACCGCTTGGGTCGCACCCGCTGGAACGGGATGCTCGGAGCGGCTGGCTCGAAACTTGGTGGACACTGCTCAGGGACTGAATGGAGGAGTGCGAACATGATCGAGATGGAAACTACAATCACCAAGGTTACGGTCTACCCCGACCGGGCGCGCGTACTGCGCACCGGCGTGGTTGAGCTGGAGCCCGGTCTGCACACATTGGCCATCCCCGAGTTGCCGTTGTCGCTGGACCCCGACTCTGTTCGAGCGGCCGGCCAGGGGTCGGCCAAGGCTCGCCTGTTGGGCGTTAGCGCTGAACTGACCTATTACCGAGAATCCCCCGCCGAGCGCGTCCGGAAGCTAGTCAGAGAAATCGAGTTACTGGAGGACAAGGACACTTTTCTGCAGAATGAGCAGACCGTTCTCAAAGCACAGTTGGACCATCTGGAGGGGTTGGCTAGTCACACCGAAACCTTTGCCAAAGGGCTGGCGTTCGGCCGCACGCAGGTCTCAGATCAGGCTGCCTTGATGAGCTACCTGCGTGAGACAGGCGCCGGCATAATGAACGAGATGCAAAAGATCGGTGTTGCCGGGCGGGAGTTGGCCAAGACCTTGAAAAAACTGCGCGACGAACTGGGCCGGTTGCGCGACGCCCGGCCACGCCAACGTTACACCGCCAAGATTGAGCTAGAGATCGCGCAGGCCGGAAGCTTCCAAGCGGACCTGATCTACACCATCAGTAACGCATCGTGGCAGCCTCTCTACGACCTGCGCTTGTGGGAGGCAGAGGCAGAGGGGGAAGAGCCAAGCCTGGAAGCGACCTATCTGGGACAGGTGCAGCAGAGCACCGGGGAGGACTGGAACGACGTCGAACTGATCCTCTCTACCGCGCGACCGGCCATCAGCGGATCCCTGCCCGAACTCGATCCCTGGTACCTGGACATCAAAAGGCCTCCCCCTCCACCCCGCAGTCCCATGCCGGAGCGCAAGAAAAAGGGACGGCCACCGGTGATGGCAATGGCGGAACCCGAGACCGGCGCCGTGCCAGAAGCCGAACCTCCTCCGGCAGCCTGGGAACCGGCTGTGGTCGCTTTTGCCACCGTGGACACCAGTGGGGCGGCCGTCACTTTCCACGTCAGCGGCCGGGCCAACATCCCCTCTGACGGGCAACCGCACAAAACCACCATTGCCACCTATCCCCTGAAACCGGAACTGGATTACCTGACCGCCCCCAAACTGGAAGAGGTGGCCCATCGCCGGGCACGAGTCGTCAATACCACTGAAGCGGTCTTTCTGCCCGGCACGGCCAACGTGTTTGCCGGCGACGAGTTCGTGGGAGCCACCGAACTGGAACATGTGGCTCCGACCCAAGAGTTCGAGCTCTCCCTCGGCGTGGATGATCGGATCAAGGTCAAGCGAGAACTGATGGTACGCGAGGTGGACAGATCACTGATTGGCGACAAGCGCCGCCTCCGCTATGGCTACCAAATCGAGGTGGAAAACCTGCGCCCGGTGCCAGAGACCATCCTGGTCGCCGATCATTATCCACTGCCGCGCCATGAGGAGATCAAAGTAAGACTGGAATCCGTCGAACCCGAGCCAACAGAGGCAACTGAGATGCATCTGCTGGACTGGGAGTTGAGATTGCAGGCGGGGCAAAAGCAGACCGTGCGATTTGAGGTGCAAATAGAGCATCCACGCTCTCTGTCCGTGGATGGCTTGCCGGACTAGCACTTGCTGAGGAACGGCTTCCCGTTTTCAAAGGTGATACCCGGGTGGAGCGGTCACAAAACCGCCAAGTTGTTATTGAACTAGTGCTAGAGTACGCAAACCAAGAGAGTCATTATGGCAATTCCCACTGATGATCGAAAGCACGCCCTGTTGGTTGGGGTTGAAGTGAAACAGAGTCGGCCGCTGCTCAGCCTGGAGGAGAGCTTGGCCGAGCTGGCTCGTCTGGCCGACACGGCCGGCGTGCATGTGGTCGGCGAGATCTCTCAACGCGTTGATCGGATTCACGCCGCCACCTTTATCGGTTCCGGCAAGGCCGAGGAGGTCAAGCTGCTGGTTGAGGAGACGGAGGCTGAGATCGTCATCTTTGACGATGAGCTCTCTCCCCGCCACCAGCGGGAGCTACAAGAGGTGTTGGGCGAACGGGCGCTCTTGTTGGATCGGACGGCGCTCATCCTGGATATCTTTGCCCAGCACGCGCATACTCGGGAGGGGCAATTGCAGGTCGAATTGGCCCAACTGGAATACCGGCTACCACGCTTGACCCGGATGTGGACCCACCTGGCTCGACAGGCGGGCGGGCGGGCGGGCGGCAGTCATGGAGGAGTTGGACTGCGTGGGCCGGGTGAAACCCAACTCGAGGTGGACCAGCGAATCATCAGCCGGCGCATCGATCACTTGAAAGCCGAGACAGAAAAGGTTCGTGCGCACCGCAGCCGCTACCGCGAACGACGCCGGCGGAGTGCCGTCCCGGTCGTCGCCATCGTCGGCTATACCAACGCCGGCAAATCCACCCTGCTCAACCATCTGAGCGGCGCGAACGTGCGCACCGGTGACAGGCTGTTTGCCACTCTTGATCCAACGACTCGCCGGGTCAAGCTCCCCAGTGGCCACGAGGCGCTGTTCACGGATACCGTGGGATTCATCCAGAAACTGCCAACCACGGTGGTGGTGGCGTTTCGAGCGACCCTGGAGGAGATCACGGAAGCTGACCTGTTGCTCCATGTGGTTGACGCCACCCACCCCCAGGCAGCCGCTCAGGTTGAAGCGGTAGAGGAAACGTTGGCGGAGCTTGAAATCGACACCATCCCCACTATCGTCGCCCTGAACAAGATTGACCGACTGAATGGCAAGAAGCTGTCAGTCAGCTACGAGGGCGCCAGCGCGATATCTGCTCTGACGGGCGCAGGTATGCAAGAGTTGCTTGAACGAACCGATAAAGAGCTATCCAGCACCTGGGTTCAAATCGATGTGGTGATTCCATACCAGCAGGGAGCATTGGCGGCGTTCTTCCACGAGCAGGGGATTGTGGAGCAGGAAACCCACACAGATGAGGGGGTTCGCATTCTGGGCAAGGTGCCGGGGCGGTTGGCGTACCGCTTCCAGCAACCAGAGCCATAGTTGCCGCGGTTTTGGCCAGATCATCCGTTTCAAGCTCACCGAGATAGGGCGCGGGCACTCGCTCGCATGGATTTCGTTCCCGGCAGCCGCCGGTGTCCACCCTTCACCTGCTGCTCTTGGCCACTGAAAGACTATCCCAACAGCATGAACAAAGTACTTGTTTGAAAACAACTTGGTGGTTCCGTGACCGCTCTACCCGTGAATCACCATTCAAAACGGGAGGTTATTCCTTGACAAGTGCCAAGGACCCGGCGCGGGGAAAGGGAGATGCAGGGACCAAGTTCGCACTCGCACCCGTGCCCCCCTTGCTGCACAAAGTTGCCGAGGATACGGAACAAGATGACAGGCAACCAATCTTGGTTCCTCTATGTTGTCGAATGCAACGATGGAACCCTATACACCGGCATTAGCACCGACGTCGCGCGCCGGTTGAAACAGCACAACGCGGGTCGAGGGGCCAGATACACGGCATCCCGGCGGCCGGTGACGCTGCGCGCTAGTTGGCACTTTCAGGATCGGCGGGCCGCAATGCTGGCCGAAACCAGCCTAAAGAGGAGATCCCGTGAGACCAAAAAGCGCCTGGTCAAGGCTGCCGGGGATTTCCGTGATGGAGTGTGGGACCTGGGCAGTTAATATCCGGCCGTCGAAGAACGAGCTGCCAGGTCAAACTCTTCCATCGCCTGCAGAGTCAACGGGTGGTGGCTCATCCGTTTGATGACCTCAAAGGGGACAGCGAGGTGGTCCGCACCAGCGCTGAGGGCCGCCACAGCCTCAGCAGGCGTCTTGATACTCGCGGCAACAAGTTCAGTTGAGCTGGTCCCCAGCACCGCCGCCACCGCCCTAATAAGGGCAACTCCATCACCCAACAGTCTCGTGCTCCGATTCAGGTAGGAGATCAGGTAGCGTGCCCCCGCCTCACGCGCCAGGTAAGCCTGAGCAGGACTGAACAGAGCCGTCACCGCACAGGGGGTCTCCAGGGACAGCCGGGCAACAGCCTGCAGACCGGACAACGTGCAGGGCACCTTGAGCACGATCTGGCTGGGGTTAATGCTGAATGCCGCCTGTGCCTCCCGGATCATCGAATCGAGGTCACTGGACATCAACTGGTAGAACACATGGCCGAGCGCCATTTTGCACAACTTCTTGAGCGCATTCAGGGAGATGTCCCCAGAGGCAGCAAGGAGTGCAGGGTTGGTCGTAATCCCGGCAACGAACCCCCACGCCATGGCCTCCTTGACCTCGGAATGGATTCCGGAATCGAGAAAGATCGCCATCAGTCATCCCTGGCTATCGCATCGAGTGGGCGCCCATCGGATCAGAAGATGACAGCAGCAGATGCACCGGGAATGCAAAACGTGATGCGCCGCTGTCACGCATTGCGCATCACGTTTCGGCCGGTGCCACAGCGCCGAGGTGGAGATGCCGGGAATCGAACCCGGGTCCGAAGAATTCGAGCACGGACTTTTTTACAAGCATAGTCGGCCTATTTGTCTCTCGCCAGCGGCGCCCGGACCAACACGGTCGCTCGCCGGCCAGCCAATGGTGTCTTGGGCCCCTTTATCGGCGTCCGGGGGCTGCATGCCGGTTTTCATGACGCCCGATCGCTGAGTGACCGGCCAACACTCAGCGGGGACGTGGCCCCCCTCAGGAGGCCTGGCTCAGATCTCGCTTATGCAGCGAGGGGAAGAGCCGCATAGTTGGTGTTTTTGGCACCTAAATTTTTTGCTCTCGATTAACGAGGATAGAGCAACCTCGGCTTGCCGTCCGTGACCAGCCTTCCCCGTCGAAGCCTGTCATCCCCAAGCAACCTGATTATACCAGATTCGGAGCCTCGAGGAAAGCCGGGGCAACGCGAGTGTTACTGTCAAGAATTTCCATAGAATTGATAAGAGAGAGTTCAATCACCGTGGATATATCGATGCCACTCCCGAACCCAGGGTTTCTGCTGATCGGGGC
>DAOUVM010000152.1 GCA_030667645.1 Ardenticatenales bacterium
CCGGTCCCACCTGGATCGGCGTGTCCGATGCCGTCAACCTGACCGGACTAGCGATCATATCGAACCAGTTCATCCAACGGCTTGCGCTTCTTTGGGCGGGCAGTGTCGGCCGGATAACCCAAGGGTGTAACCGCAATCGGTTCCACGCCCTCGGGCAGGCTCAACACCTCGCGCGCCGCGTCGGGGTCAAAGGCGGCAATCCAGCAGGTACCCAGGCCCAGATCGGCGGCTGCCAGGATCAGATGATCCATCGCAATGGCAACGTCGACATCATTATAGTTCTTGCCGTCCATGCGAACCCAGTTCTTGGCAGGCAGTCCGCAAGCAAATATGACCAATGGCGCCTGCACAAACCAATCCCGTCCATATACACGCCCCAACTCTTCCTCACGGCCAGCGGTTTCGACGACAATGATTTGAAAAGACTGCCGGTTGGAAGCCGTCGGCGCCAATCGCGCTGCTTCCAGCACTTGCTGCAGCTTCTCCTCTTCTACCGGGTCAGCCTTGTACGCTCTCACACTGTACCGCGCTTTGATCAACTCTGAAAAATCCATCCCACACTCCTCGTTTTCCAACTAGACTCGGGCCAACTATACCCAACCTTGAATCAGATGTCGAGGACGCGAAACGGCATACCTCTCCCGCTTGCCGCTCAGAGAAGCCAGAGGCTGGCCTGGGCCCCTCCGCCGAAGGCGGCCGATCACGCCACAGACCTCATCGCGCGCGTTCTGCCGCCTGGATTTCGCGTGCTCCCCTCCCACCGGTGTCTCGGGATACCGGAGAAAAAGTCAGATGATGCACTGCTCCCGATTGGATGGCACCCCTCCGGCCTGGAACTGCAGAGGGAACGGCGCTTCGCTTGTCTTGCCACACTCTCAGGCCAGGGTGCTGTGCCAGCCCGTTTACAGCCGGTTTTGGTTGTGATACAATCGCGGATGATGGACGGAGAGAGAATCTTGATTCGCCCCGCAACAACACACGACATTCCCGACATTGTTCGTTTGCGCCGTCGGATGTTTGAGGCGATGGGTTTTGGCGATAGCAGTCAACTGGACGGCGTCGACGCAGCTTGCGAGGCCTACTTTTCCCACGCAATCGAGGCCGGCCGGTACCAGGGCTGGCTCGGATTGACACCGGCGGGAAGGGCCATTGCTAGTGGAGGTCTGGTGGTTGACGAGCATCCACCGGGTCCCGGCAACCTCAGCGGCCGGATCGGATACATCATGAGCCTGTACACCGATCCTGCATATCGCTGCCGGGGGATAGCCCGCAACATAATGGGCCGCATCATGGAGCGAACTCGGAGCGCTGGGATCGCTGGGATCGCTGTTGCCGCTCTGCATGCCACCGATGTCGGACGGCCGCTCTATAATCAGTTCGGCTTTGCTGAAAGCAACGAGATGAGGGCAAGCATATGATCCGGCCATTTGACCTGCGGGACATACCGCTTGTCCGCCGGCTCGCCGGACATGGCGTCGCCCTTGATGGGCGTGCGGCGCTGACTGAGACCGGCCGACCGCTCCGGGATGCCATGCTGGCCTATCTCATCGCCGGCCGCGGGGCGCCCACCTTTGTGCTTCGTCTCCGGCAACCCGATGTTGCGCTGCACGCCTTTGGCCAACTCCGTATGTGCCCGGGCCGCCATCAGGCTCATTTGGTTACGCAGGCAGTTCTCCCCGGCGAACACGAGCCGCTGGTCTGGCCCAGGATGCTAGACGCCCTAACGGCCGAGGCCGGCCGGTGCGGGGCACACGCTGTGCTGGCTGAGATTGGCGACACCGATCCCGCCTTTGAGGCGTTACGCAAAGCCGATTTCGTGGTCTACACTCGGCAAGAGATCTGGCGCCTGAAATCCCCGGTTGGCAAACCGGCGGAGGAATGGTTGCGCCCCGAACGCCCCGATGAGCGTTGGCATGTTCGGCAACTGATTGCGAACACCGTTCCCCGCCTCATCCAGCAGGTAGAGGCGGCTGACCCGATTGGACCAGGTCTGGTGTGGGTCGGGAAAGCTGGCCTGCTGGCCTACGCGCACGTCCACTGCGGGACCCGGGGATTCTGGCTGCGGTTGTATCTGCACCCGCAGGCAGAAGATGCAGCCCGTTCCCTGATTGAGCAGACGATCGCCCGATTCCGCCCCACGACCGGGACTTTGTTCTACTGCTGCGTGCGCCGTCACCAGGAGTGGCTGGCCCGGCCGTTGATCGAACTAGGTTTTGAACCGCTGGGTTGCCAGGCCGTAATGGTGCGCCATACAACGGTCCGTGAAGCTCATGCGGAACGCCAGTTGGTGCCTTCCCGAGAGAAAGGATTGGAAGTCACTTTGCCTGTTTCACACACGCGGCCGCTCCAGCCACGCGAGAGGAAAGATCTTGCCAGCCCAAATAACGGATGACCTGAACGCCCTCTTGAGGGTCCTTCCTGACAGAATTCGCGAGCGGTTGGTGAGCAACGGCCGGCGCGATCATCTATTGGAGGTCATCCTGGACCTGGGCCGAGTGCCTACCGCACGCTACACCGACGGTGAGGTGGTTCTTGCTGAAACCGAGGTGGCACGGAACGACATTGAGAGCGTGGTCGCTCGCATTGGTGACCTTGACGCCGATAATCGGGCCGGTATCGCCCGCACCCTCCACCGGATCTCTGCTATCCGAAATAGAAAGCGAGACGTGGTAGGTCTGACCTGCCGCGTCGGTCGAGCGGTCTATGGCACCATCGAGATCATCGAGGACATCATCCAGACCGGGGCCAACATCCTCTTGCTGGGCCCGCCAGGGGTCGGCAAGACAACCATGCTGCGGGAAGCAGCCCGCGTGCTGGCCGAGCGGAAGCGGGTTATCATTGTGGACACCTCGAGCGAGATCGGTGGCGACGGCGACATCCCGCACCCGGCTATAGGACGCGCCCGCCGGATGCAGGTGGCAGAGCCGATTCTGCAACACGAAGTGATGATCGAGGCGGTTGAGAATCACAATCCAGAGGTGATCGTGATCGACGAAATCGGTCGCGAACTAGAGGCTGCTGCGGCCCGCACGATCGCCGAGCGAGGGGTGCAACTAATCGGCACCGCCCACGGCCGGACCCTGGACAATCTACTGCTGAACCCCACCCTCTCCGACCTGGTGGGCGGCATCGAGAGCGTAACCCTCTCCGATGAAGAGGCTCGCCGCCGGGGCACTCAGAAGACGGTCTTGGAACGTCGCTCCCCACCCACCTTTGCCGTGCTCGTCGAGATCCAGGACCGACAGCGGTTGGCGGTTCATGCTGACATCGCCAAGGCGGTCGATTCACTGCTTCGCAACCAGCCGTTGGTGCACGAGCTGCGGTACCGCGACGAACAAGGAGAGATCCAGATCAAAGAGACGGCTGTGCCAACCCGCAACAGCACGAGGAATGATCGGCAACCAGGCGCGGCGCCTCCGGGAAAACTCGTTCGCGTCTATCCTTTTGGTGTTGCCCGCAATCGGCTAGCTGAGGCAGCCAAGCGGCTCAAGGTTTCCATCCAGATTGTGGACGACCTCAAAACGGCTGATGCCATGGTGACGCTCAAGAGCTACTTCCGTCGCCGGCCGCGGTTGATCTTGGACGCCGAACGACGTCAAATGCCAGTTTTTGTGTTGCGGGCCAATACCTTGGTCCAAATGGAGAACTTTCTCATAGACTGGTTCCGCATGGACGCAGAGGCGGACCCCGTCGAGCGCGCCCTCAAAGAGGTGGACCAGGCAGTCAGGAAAGTCCTGGCAGGAAGAGCACGGATTGACCTCGCGCCACAAACGGCCCAGCTACGGCGCAAGCAGCACGAGGTTGCCCGCAAGCACAATCTGACCTCCCACAGTTATGGCAAGGATCCCCGGCGTCGCGTGCGGATCTATCGAGACTGAGAATGTTTATCACTTTGGAAGGCCCCGACGGGAGTGGAAAAACCACCCAGATTCGCTTGCTCTATGATGCGCTGGTGGCGGCTGAATGCGACGTATTGCTGACCCGTGAGCCCGGAGGGACGACCATTGGGGACCAGATTCGGGTGGTCCTCCACGACGTCGAGAACAACGACCTGGTCCCAGAGGCCGAGATCCTGCTCTACTCCGCCTCGCGAGCCCAACTGGTGGGTCAGGTCATCCGGCCCGCCCTGGCTGCCGGAACAATCGTCCTCTGCGATCGATACGCCGACAGCACAATGGCCTACCAGGGATACGGTCGCGCGTTAAGCCTGGAAGCCCTGACAGCCATCACAGCCTTTGCCACCGGAGGCCTCAAACCGGACCTAACGCTGTTCTTGGATTTGGAGCCAGAGATAGGCCTGACCCGGCGCAAAGCGAGCGGCCAGGAATGGAACCGGATGGACCAGCAAACACTCGATTTCTACCGATTGACGCGCACAGGCTACCATACTCTGGCGGCAATGGAACCGGAACGTTGGGTCTCGATAGATGCATCCGGCTCAACAACAGAGGTAGCAGCCGCCGTGTGGGCTACGGTGCAGAGAAGGCTGAACCTTCAAGGGCCGGGTCCGTGCGGGTGATGACCACCACCGGGGGACAGACGGCATGCCTGAGCCACACCGCAGTCTGGAATCATTGGGCCGCAGCACAATCGGGCCTGCACGCTTACCGCCCGACTTGGCGCTAGAGAGCGTCCATCCCCCCCATGTCGCCGCCCAGATCGGGCATGGTCTGTTCGATCGATTCGGGGTCTTCCCCTGCTTCCAGCCGGCCGATCACCTCGTCGAACTCTGAGCCCATGTCCTCACCCATCTCTCGACCCATTTTGCGCATCCAACGTCCGAGCGATTTGGGATCGTTTTCATCCAGATCTCCCAGCGCGCCAGGGTCAGCCAGCGCATCCATCCGGGCCTCTTCCGATTTGGCAATGGCTACCCGCCCTATGATCTCCACTAGGTTGGTGCCCCCACAGTGACGGCAACTTGGTTCCGCTGCATCGTAGGCAGCGTAGCTTTCAAAGCGGATCGTCTCTTTTCGTCGACAGTCGCGGCAACGGTAACTACATAGCGGCACGATAATCCCTCAACCTCTTTCTGAGCACTACCCAATATCCGTGAAACCAGTATAATTCATGGTCTATTATAGCCAACCGGGTCACCTAGAGCAAGAGTCATGAAGTCGGATCCCTACCTACGGATGCAAGAGCCGCTGTTGATTGTCATCTCTGGGCCATCGGGCGTTGGCAAGGACACGATCCTGCAGCAGTTGAAAAAAAGAAACGTCACGTTTCACTTTGTTGTCACAGTCGCAAGTCGCTCCGCCCGCCCGGGTGAGGTGGATGGAGTGGATTATAACTTTGTGACCGAGACCGAGTTCAAGCGCATGATCGAGGATGATGAACTGCTTGAATACGCTCGGGTCTACAGAGAACACAAGGGTGTGCCCAAAGATCAGGTGCGCCAGGCATTTTCCAGTGGCAAGGACGTCATCATGCGGCTGGACGTGCAGGGTGCGGCAAGGATCCGGCAACTGGCCCCAGAGGCGGTTCTGGTCTTTATTGTCGCCGGATCAGAAGAGGAGTTGATTCGGCGGTTGCGTGCCCGGCGAACAGAGAGCCCGGAGGCCATCGACACGCGGGTGGCAACCGCCCGGCAGGAACTGCAGCGGATCGGCGAATTCGACTATTGCCTGGTCAATCCCCAGGGAAATGTGGATGCGGCGGTGGACGGGATACTGGCAATAATCAGTGCTGAACACGCTCGGGTTCAGCAGAGACAGGTGAGGTTGTGACCAGGACGCGCGCTGTGATGTGTCTACCCTCACTTGAGCATTTGAGACCGGACGCCATTGGATCCAAACTAGTGGCCGCTCTCACTTCTCGGCCGCAAACCGAACTTCAAATGCGCGCTCGGCCATTTCCGGCAGGCGGTTAGGGCGGCCGGGGGATTCAAAGCTCGGGAACTGCCCTCGTCCGGGAAAGAGACCCAGCCACAGAGACCAGATGCCTCTTCAACCACAAGCCCATCAAGAACTAACCATCGACGGTGTGCTCTTCCGCTTCGCCGAACACCCCCACGCGCCCGGCATCCCCTATGCACAGGAGGGGAATTCGGCCGTCGTCTACCAGCTTGCGGGTCAGGAAGACCAACGCGCTCTCAAAGTCTTTCACCCCCGCTTTCGCACCCTGCACCTGGTCTCACCTCCCGATCAGATCGCGTCCTTGGCCTCTCTCCCGGGCCTACAGGTCTGCCAGCGCACCATCCTCACCCCCAGTCGCCATGCCGAACCCCTTCGTTCCTTCCCAGATCTGATCTACGCAGTCCTCATGCCCTGGGTGGAGGGACCAACCTGGCAGGCGATCCTGTTGAGCCGGAACGACCCGTCGTGGTCACCCTTTACTCCGGACCAATCACTCTCCATCGCCCACGCCTTGGCACGGGTTCTACTCTCCATGGAAGAGCGCGGCATCGCCCATTGCGACCTCTCCGCCTCCAA
>DAOUVM010000292.1 GCA_030667645.1 Ardenticatenales bacterium
GGTGATGGCGGCCGAAAGCTCATCATCATGTGCCTGATAGGTGATCACGACGCGATCATCCAGGCTGAAGCCGGCCGTTTTTCGCAGTACCTGGATCAACCGAACCACATCGCGCGCCAGCCCTTCCTGCGCCAGCGCCGGTGTAATCGTCGTGTCCACTGCCACCGTCACTCCCCTGTCAGACGCGATGGCATAGCCCCCGGCTGCGTGGGTCTGGATTATCACCTCGTCGGGGGTCAACTCGATTGTCTGCCCGTCCACTCCAAGTGTCAGATTCTCTCCCGCGTGCAGTTTGGCAACCGCCGCGGCCGAGTCGGTCGCCGCCAGCGCCTCGCGGATCTGTGGAAACAGCCGGCCGTATTTGGGGCCCAACGCCTTGTTCAGCGGCAGCAGGCGATATCGGGCCAGCTCACCGACATCCTTGACGATCTGTATCTCCTTGACGTTTATCTCATCTTTGAGCAGGTCAGTGAGTCCACCCAGGTCCACTTTCTCGCGCTCGGTTCCCACATGCACCCGGCCGAGGGCAAGCGGTTGCCGCAGCTTGGTCACCTGGCCACTAGCGCGGGCCGAGCGGCCGAGCGACGCCACCAGCATTGCCAGCCCCATCTCGTCGAGCAGGCTACTATCCAGAAGCGCCTGCTCGGGCCGTGGCCAGTCGCAATGGTGCACGCTCTCCGGTGCGGCGCTATCTACCATTCGCACCAAGTTCTGGTACATCACTTCGGTCACAAAGGGGACAAACGGAGCCAGCAGTTTGCACAGCGTCACCAGGGTCTGATAGAGCGTCTGGTAGGCAGCTTCTTTATCAGCGTCGGCTTCGCTCTTCCAGAACCGGCGGCGACTCAACCGCAGGTACCAGTTGCTCAGCTCGTCCACGAACTCCTCAACGGCCTCGGACGCGTGCCAAGAGTCGTAGGAATCCAGCAATCCGGCCACCCGGTCGACCAGTTGATTCAGCCGCGCAACGAGCCACCGATCCAGCCTCGAGAGCCTGGCTTCTGCGCGGGCTGGCTGCCACCCATCCAAGTTTGCATAGGTCACCAGAAAAGAGTAGACGTTCCAAAGCGGGATCAGAAAACGGCGGCGGGTTTCATCCGCCTTGTGGTAGCCAAACAACAGGTCGACGTCTGGCTTGTGGTTGATGTACATCCACCGCATTACGTCCACGCCCATCTTGTCGGCTGCCTCATTGAACTCGATAGAGTTGCCCCAGCTCTTGTGCATTGCCCGACCATCTTCGGCCAGCAAGGTTGCATAGGTAAATACGCTACGGAATGACGGCCCGCCGGTCATCACCGTGCCCATCGTTAGCATGCTATAGAACCAGTTGCGGAACTGGCCCGGGAAGGATTCGCTAATCCAGTCGGCCGGGTACCACCTCTCCCAGTACTCGGGGTCCGACCGGTAGCCCATGGTACTCATGGAGACGATCCCAGCGTCCAACCAGGGACTGCCCACATCCTTGATCCGGTTGGTTATCGCGCCGCAGTTGACGCAGGCAATCTTGACCGCATCAATGTGCGGCCGGTGCGGCGTATGCCCTCTGAAATCATCCCATCCCTCCACCGCCCGCTCTTCCAGCTCGTTCTCGTCGCCGATGACGGAAAACTGGCCGCACTCATCGCATTCCCAGATGGGCAGCGCCAATCCCCAATATCGCTTCTTGCTGATCATCCAGTCCTGCATGTTGCGCAGCCAATCCATCTCTCGGGCATGGCCAAAGCCGGGTATCCAGCGGATCTGGTCCACGACGTCCATGATCTGGTAGCGAAGACTGCGCGCCTTTTCCTCCTCTGTGACCTCACTACGCGGCTTGTCATACAGCTCGCCCATGCTGATGAACCACTCGTCCACCAGCCGGAACACCAGTTCCTCTCTGCAGCGCCAGCAGGTGGGGTACCGGTGGGTATAGTCTTCTATGCGGTAAACCAGCTCCTTGCCTCGGAGGTTGTCAAAGATGTCCCGAGTGACATCGTGGACGTTCCGGCCGGTCAACCAATCAAACCCCTGTCGATAGATACCCGAATCGTCGAGGGGAGCGATCACCGGCAGGGGAGGGGAGCACTCGACGGCCAGTCGATAGTCCTCGGCCCCACAGCCGGGGGCTATGTGGACGATCCCGGTTCCCTCAGCCTCGCCTACCTGGTCCCAGGGGATGACCCGGTGCGCTCCAGGGGCGTCTAGCTGGCGGACAGCCGGCAACTCGTCAAAGGGCCCATCAAAAGTCCAGCCCACCAGTTCCCTGCCCGGGCACTCGTCCAGTACCTTGAATTCACCGCGCACGGCACTGCCGATGGCGCCCTTGGCAAGCCAGAATCGATGCTCGCCCTGTTCCAGCAGCAGGTAGGGCAGGTCGGGATGGACGGCGGCCGCTACGTTGCTGGTCAGAGTCCAGGGAGTGGTGGTCCAGACGAGTAGCGATTCGCCGGCCCGCTCACGCAGCGGGAACCGCAAAAAGATGGACGGGTGAGTGATTGTTTCATAACCGTCGGTGACGATCTCGTGCTGGCTGATGCCAGTGCCGCACCGGGCGCACCAGGGCATGACGTCTCTTCCCTTGTATAGCCAACCACTCTCGGCGCATTTCTTCAGCATGGTCCAGATGAGATAGTTGTTCTCGTTGCTAAAGGTAAAGTAGGAACCGCCCAACTCTGGCATCCCCAATCGGCCTACAACCTGCTCCACTGTAGTCGTGACCGGGCCTTGCGGTCCTTTGACAGTGATGGTCTGGTTGGGATCCTCGCCCAACCAGTCGTGTAATCGCTCGAGTTGGTCGATGTCGTTCCAATCCATCCAGAACCCTAGCCGGACAGACTGTTGAGTCATGATGGCTGCGTACTTTAGCACGCGCTGTTTGCAGAGTTTGACGAATTCGGACAGGCCGAACTCTTCAATATCCCGCTTGCTCTTGAACCCCAACTCCTTCTCAACGTTCACTTCGACCCACAGACCTTGGCAGTCAAATCCATTCTGCCAACGCTGATCAAAGCCCTGCATCGCCTTGTAGCGCTGAAAAAGGTCCTTGTAGGTACGGCCCCAGGCGTGATGAACCCCCATCGGGTTGTTGGCGGTGATGGGGCCATCCACGAACGAGAAGCGCGGTCCGCCCCGGCGGAGCGAGCGCAGCTTGTCGAAAGCGCTGATCTCCTCCCACAGTTGCAGCACCCTGTGCTCCTGGCTGACGAAATCTATGGTGGTCGGTACGTCTTTGAAAGGCATTTGATGTCTCCTTGTGTGCTCGGCGGTTGGTGGAAATTCACCTGAACAGCACCGCCCCAATCACACCTGGAGAGGCGAATTCGTGTGTCGTTGCCATCTCCCGCACCTCCTTTGCCTGCACTGGCGAACTCTCACCGGCCAGCCGGGTGGGCCGCTCGCTTCCGGGGGAGTTCTCCGCCTGGCGCCTCGGCCGGTTCGAGTGGCTGCTCACCGTCTCGAACACTCCATTTGGAACGCCGGCAGCCAACTCGCCGCTTCTGTCGGCCCGGGCGAGCGCTCCGCCCATCCGATTGCCAGTGACCACCGTTTATCCATCCAGCTCGACGTATATCCGCTTGTTGATTCTGCCTTTGCTCTTATAGCCGGTTATTCTGATCGGCCCTACCTCCGACGTGTTGGCAACATGCGTGCCTCCATCGGCCTGTAGATCGAGCCCTCTGATTTCGACAATTCGCACCTCGGTGATGCTTTCCGGCAGCAAGTTGATTTTCGTTCTGATCAGGTCTGGCAC
>DAOUVM010000187.1 GCA_030667645.1 Ardenticatenales bacterium
CGAGTTGGTCGACGTCTGGCTGGAGGCCCACATCCCCGCGGCTGAGCTATTGCAGCGGCTGACGGCCGCAGCCCCGCCCGGCCTCACCATCCATAAGGTAGAGGAGGCAGCGATCAAGGCGCCATCGCTCCAGTCCCAACTGAAAGCCGCCGAGTACAACATTGTGCTGGAACCACTCCCCGACCTGAAGGGCCGGGTGGATGCGCTGCTGGCCGCCGCAACGCTGCCGCGAGAACGCCGGGGCAAGAGCTACGATCTTCGCCCGCTGGTGCTCGCCATCTGGCTTGATGCGGAAGGGATCGGCATGCAGCTGGCGGCCATGCCGGGGAGTACCGGTCGACCAGACGAAGTTCTACTTGCCCTAGGCTTGGACGCCCCGGTGGCGCGCATTCACCGCACGCGGCTCATTTTCAAACCTGGATAGACTTCCACTTTCCGGAACGGAAGCGCAGCGCCAGGAAAGCAGAGCGCACACCGAAATCCACCCCTATTGCAATCCAAACACCGACAAGACCCAGCGATGGTCCCAACAAGTGGGCGCCGACTATGCGAATACACCAGATCGACGCCCCGAGGATAACAAGCACCGCGGTCGTGTCGCCCGCGCCACGCAACCCACCGGCGAAAGTAAAGCCAACCCCGAGCAAGGGCATCACCAGTCCGGCGATTCGCAGGATAGGCGCGCCGGACTCGATGACGTCCACGTCGTTCACGAATATTCCCACCACCTGGGACGCGAACAGGGACACGAGCACGCCCATTACAGCCATGATCAGGGCTGCCATCCGCACCGCCTCGTGGGCGCACAGGTGGGCCCGGTCCGCTCGTTTTGCGCCCAACTCCTGGCCCACCAGAGTGGTAGCCGCCAGAGCGAATCCAAAGCCAGGCATCCAGGCAACCGACAGCGCATTGATGGCGACTTGGTGGGCGGCATAGGCAACCGTACCCAGACCGGTGATGACGGCTGCCAACACAACCTGTCCAGACCGCATCAGCAGTTGCTCGCCAGCCGTTGGCAACCCGATGCGGAGGATACGGCCGATGTCGCTCCGGTCGGGCCTCGGAATACCGAATCCAATCTTGATCTGGCCGCGACCACGCATCAGCAACCACAGCATCAGCAGCCCGCCTAAACCGCGAGCCGACGCAGCGCCGATCCCCGATCCTAGCACGCCTAACCGGGGAAGCGGCCCCACCCCGTTTGCAAGAGTATAGGCCACAATGATGTTGATCGCGTTGACAACCAGCATCAACATCATGGGTGTTCGCGTATCCCCTGCACCACGAAGAACGGCCGAGCCCACCGAAAGGACCGAGAAGAGCAACACAGTACTGGCAACGGCACGGATATAGCCAATTCCCAGCGCAATGACGTCGGCCTCGGCTCCCAACAATGTCAGAAAGAGCGGAGCACCCGCCCAAAGCATGCCGGCTCCCAGAGCGCCAACAAACAGGGCCAGCAGCACAGACTGCCGGGCGACGGCGTTAGCTTGATCAGGTTCCCGGGCGCCCACGTGCCGGGACACCAGGGCTGTGCTTCCCACGCCAACAGCAGCGAAAAGCGCCCAAACTAGGCTGAGCGCTTGCATGGATAGACCCACGGCCGCCAGCGGAGCGGCGCCCAGATGGCCCACGATATAGGTATCGGCCAGACCAACGCTCATGTTGAGCAGTTGCTCTATCACCACCGGCCACGCCAGGGTCAGTACCCGTCGTCGGATAGGAGACCCGTTGGGTTCGGCAGTCGCACTCACAGTTGGAATAGCTCCTGCAAATCAGCGATCAAGGATTGCACCCGCGCACGGTTGAGTCGAAAGAACCTCTGGTTATTCTCCTTTCTCATCTCCAGGACCCCGGCGGCGGTCATCAGGTTCAAGTGGCGCGAGGCAGATGAGTGAGAAAGGTCGAGGATCCCCGCGATTTCCCCCACGTATCGCTCGCCTTCAGTGAGGAGGTCCAATATCTGCAAACGGGTCTCATCCGCCAGGGATTTGAGGGGAGGATAGAGAATGGCAAGGTTCGATCTTGCGGCCGGCCGGGCGCGTGCAATGTTGGCGTTAAAGGAGACAAACAGTGCCTGGCCATGTTGAGCAAAGACCAGATACGGACCGATATGACAGGAAGGGGCCAGGATAACACGCCGTACGCCATCCAGCCGTTTCTCCAGGGTGGGCGGGAGCGTCCGGCCGGTAATGGCGACAAAAGCGACCCGAAACTCGGGTGGATAGCGCTCGGCACGATGGTAGGCAACCGCCCGCCTGATCTGCGGCAGGTCCCGAGCGAATTGGGAACGGTAGAGCCGCTGCCAGGTTTCACCCAGTGTCGCCAGAAGATGGCGCTTGAACTGACCGGGGACGGCAAAGAAGCTTGCCAATGACCGAGCCTCAGAGACAGTCTCTCCTGGCAAGGAACTCATGTCATCCCGACGGCGCTCCCACACCAGAGCCAGTAGCGAGCCAAGTTCCGGCTCTTTGGCATCCAGAGCGATGCCGGCCGTAGCCAAGTCCCACTCGGTTAGCCGCCGTCCAAGTCCGCGCCGTGCAGCAAGCCGAAAGTCTCTCTCTGGCGTCCCCTCAAGACGGCGGGAAATGGCATCAAAGCAGGCATCCTCTTCCCGCTCCAACGGAGCAATCAATTCGCCCCAGAGTCCAGGGCAGTACCCCATCATCAGGGAGAATCGTCTCAGGCTGCTGCGCAGCGATGCCGGCAGGTCAGTCGCCGCCTGGTTGACCCAATCGCCAAGCCCTTCGAGACGATCGACCGCATCCAACAGCAGAGCGTTTGTGAACAGGTTGTGTGACAGCGATACCTGAAACTCGATCTGAACAGTGGGCAAAGCAGAAACTAATTCCATTCTCGACTCCCAGCACAAGGCCACCGATCCACCAACGCACTCGTTGGCCCCAATAGTAGCAAACATTGCGCATATGCGCAAATTGGCAATCGGAGACGATCTTGGAACAGATGGGACGCCGTTCCGGCTGCGACTCGGCGCGGCAGGCCGGAGACTGGGAGGAGGGATTGAGAAGCGATTCCAGGTTCTTCCATGCCGGCCAAGGACAGCGGCGCGCCAGAGTCAGGAATTCGATGCGGGGCTGCTTGCTACACAGAATGCGCGGTACACCTACCAGCATGAGAAAGAGCCCTGCAGCGAGTGGCCCTGCAGGGCTCCGAATTATCTGACTCTCGCGTATCAGATGGCTATGGAGCCACCGGAATCTTGATCAGTTGCCCAACATAGATGGTAAATGGCCAGGGAATCCCGTTATAGGCGGCTACCGTCTCGAACGACAGGTTGTACTGGAGCGCGATACGGAAAAGGTTCTCGCCGGGCTGTACGATGTGATTCTGCTCTCCGGCAACCGGTTCGGGTGGCGCACCTGAGGGAGACGGGATCACCAGTTGCTGGCCAGCCTCAATCTGATGCAGGTTGATGATGTTGTTGCGCGCCACAATGTCCTCAACGGCGACGTCGTACAACAGGGAGATGGTATAGAGCGTGTCGCCAGCGACAACCGTATGAAGCTGTTCGTCCGTCGACGGAGCGGCAGTTGCTTCCGCCGGGGGCGATTCAACTGTGGCTTCCGGGGTCGCCTTTGGGACCTTGGTGGGCTCCACTGCCTGCTCGGTCGAAACAACCTCCACTGTCGGCTGCGGGTCCGGATCGGGCTGCCCTTCGGAGGGAACCGGAGTATCAACGGCCGGCGCTAGAGTGTCTGTCATGGCTGGCTGCGCAACATCCGCTTTGGTAGGCTCTACCGTGGTGGCAGAACGGGTGCACCCCACTAACAATGAAGGTACAAGAACAAGAAGGATCGGGATGGCCCACCAACGATTGCGAGATGATCTTAGCCCCATGATCTCTACCTCCAAAAACTCACCTGTAGGCCACCGTCCTTCTCATGGTTGCCTCCTTTGGTCATGCGACAGTTTACCATGAGGCAAGATTGTAGTCAAGCAGATCGAGTGAACATAATTCGCCCCCTCCCCAAGAGGTTATTCAGGCGCCTGCAGAATGTGCGTAATGATGGACGCGCCGCTGCCCCCTATGTTCTGCGCCATGCCCCAGAGAGGGTTGGGTAGCTGGTTGCGGCCGGCATCCCCTCTAAGCTGCTGCACGATCTCCACAACCTGGTAAACCCCGGTCGCGCCAACCGGATGCCCCCGCGCCTTGAGTCCGCCCATGGTGCTTATGGGCAGACGCCCGTCCAGAGCAATCGTCCCATCCTGAGCCAATCGAACTCCGCCGCCGCGGGGAGCAAAGCCACACGCCTCCAGCGAGAGCGCCGCCATGATGCTGAAAGCATCATGCAATTCGAACAAATCCAGATCATTTGGCCGGATGCCTGCCTGCTCGTACGCTTTATGCGAGGATCGAGCCGCGGCATCCAGAAACAGCAGGTCGGAGCGGTCGTGGATGGCCAGTGCATCAGTGGCAAAAGCAGAGGCCGCAATCCTCACCGGCGGTCGCGAAGTCTTCAGCGCCCGAGCCACATCCCGGCTCGCCAGGATAACGGCCGCGGCGCCGTCGCCAATGGGAGAGGCATCAAGCATCCCGATCGGAGAGGCGACAACACCCGATCTCACAAACTGCTCGGCCGTGATAGGCCGGCGGAACATGGCGTTTGGATTATTGACTCCATTGGCGTGCGCCACCACCGCAAAACCGGCGAAATCGGCATGAGAAACCTCATGCTCCACCATATACCGGTTCATCAGTAGCGCATTCAGAGCCACAAAGGTCACTCCATGGTCGGCCTCATAATCGCCATCGGCCGCCATGGCGAGCGCGGCGGTGGTCTCTGGACCGCGCGATTCAGTCATTTTTTCCAACCCCACCACGCCGACGATCTCTGCCAGGCCGGAGACAATCATCGCGTACCCCACCCGCAGAGCGGCCGCACCAGACCCGCAGGCGGCTTCGACCTTGAGCGCCTCAATGCCCCGTTGCCCCACAAAGTCGGCTAGCAACGCTCCCAGGTGTTCCTGCTGGTTGAGTGGGCCCGAGAGCATGTTGCCGACATACAGCCCATCCAGGCGATCCACGCCAGCATCTTCCATGGCACCGAGGATGGCCTTGGCTCCAAGGTGACGGAGAGAGGTTTCCCAATGCTCACCCACCGGCACCTGGCCGATACCGGCGATAAAGACATCACGCATGATCGAGAATCACACCGCGGCCGCGAGCGCCGGCCTGAACTTGTAACCGTACACAATCATCCCCTGGTCACCCTCGGTGCGTAGTTGCCGCGTGACCATCTCTACCGGCATTCCGATCTCTGGTTCTGTTTCGCCCAGGTCAGTCAACTGCGCAGTGAGTACGGGTCCTTCCACAAGCTTGACCAGCGCCACGGTATAGGGAGCGTATTCCTCATAGCCAGCCGGGGCATTGTAGACCGTGCTGAACGAATAGACCTCCCCTCGGCCGCTGAACGTGTACAGTTCCTGAGCCGGCTTTGAGCACTCGGGACAGATGTCACGTGGTGGGAAGATCTTGACGCCACAGGTATCGCAGACTTCGCCAACCAGACGATAACGCTGGTTCTGCAGTCGCCAATGTCTTGAGAGTTCCATTGTATTCCTCCTGATCTACTTTGATCATTCACCCTTACATGCGCAGCTTGCGACGAAAGCGCGTGTAGATGGCATAGTCGATCTCTGTGCGCCGAGAGACGTAATCCCGCGTCGACAGA
>DAOUVM010000168.1 GCA_030667645.1 Ardenticatenales bacterium
CGTCGAACCTCACTGCCGCAGCAACGCTCATCTTCACCCAGAATGCCAAAATCTACGCCGGCCGCCTGAAATACCTTGACCAACGCCTGGGCCACCTTTTGACCGCGCATGTCATAGCTGGGAGAGCATCCAGCGTAGAGAAAGACATCCGCTCCATCTTCCAGGTGTTTGGTGTCCAGCTCGTCCGCCCATGCACCACGATCGCGGGCGGGCATGACCATCGGGTTGCCGCGCTCAAAGATACTCTTGAGCGCTGTGGTGAGCGTGCCGGGAATACGGCCATCCTCTACCAGCAAGGTTCGCAGTTGGATCACCATTGCGCCCGGGTCGACCTCTTTCGGGCAGCGGACAGAGCAGGTAAAGCAGGTGGTGCAGTCCCAGAGTTCCTGGTGCGCCTGGGGGTCCAGTTCACCCGCTATCAGGGTCTGGTAGATCAACTTGCGGGGATTGAGGATGGTCTTGAATCCCATGGGGCAGCTAGCGGCACACTTGCCACACTGAATGCAGCGAAAGAGCGCGTTTTCGATTGCGAATGCTCGTAGTTCCGTTGCGTCCATCATCAGCCTCTCACTGGAACCGGATCGGTGGCCGCCTGCTCAACCTGGCGCATGACAATCATCGCCGACGCGGCAGCCGCCTTGGCGTGAGCCACCGTGTCTGGAATATCCTTGGGCCCCTGGGCGCAACCTGCCAGAAAGACGGCCGGCCGGTCCGTATCCACGGGCCGCATCTTGTGATGCTGCTCTTTAAAGAATCCATCGGGAGAGAGCTCCAGCTCGAGCATCTCGGCCAATTGAAGAGTCTCGGGACGGGGCTGCAGCCCCACGGCCAGAACCACCAGGTCTGCCTCCATTTCTATGAATTCACTGAGAATGGTATCCTCGGCCCGAACCAGCAGCCGGCCGTTCCGGCGTAGTACTTCGGCCGGGTTCCCCCGCCGGTAGAGCGCCCCCTCTTCTCGCACCCGATCGTAGAACTCTTCAAAGCCTTTGCCAAACGCGCGGATATCCATATAGAACACCGTCACGTTGACGCCAGGGATTCTTTCGTGCGCCAGGTGGGCCTGTTTGGCAGTGTACATGCAGCATACCCGTGAACACCAGGGGTGGTCAATGGACCGGTCACGCGAACCGACGCAGTGGATGAAAATGATGTCCTGCGGCGCCTGGTCCCCAATCATGATCTTGCCGACAGTTGGCCCCGAGGATGAGACGAGTCGCTCGAACTCTAGGCCGGTGATGACCTCGGGATAGGTACCATAGCCCAGTTCGGGCTTGACAGCGGCGTCAACGACATCAAAGCCGATGGCGACAATCACTGCCTGCACGTCGCGCTGGATGAGCTCTTCCTGCATCTCGAAATTGATGGCGTCGGCGGGACAGGCATCCTTGCACTTGAAGGTCTTGCCACACGTGCCGCGGGTCAGATAGAGGCAGGCATCGGGGTCAATCGTATATTTTAGCGGGACCGCCTGGGGAAAGGGGACGTAGATAGCCGCGCGCTTGCCCATTCCGGCGTCAAACGGACCAACGATTCGGCCAGTCATACGACAGTTGGCGGCGCACTCGCCGCAGCCGGTGCAGGTGTCCACATCCACGTACCTCGGTTTCTTGCGGATGGTGGCCCGGAATCCCTCACCCGTTTCGGCGACCTCGACGACTTCCGAGTAGGTGAGCAGTTCGATGTTGGGGTGCCGGTCGACGTCAACCATCTTGGGAGTAAGAATGCACGCCGAGCAGTCGAGCGTGGGAAAGGTCTTGTCCAGTTGAGACATCCGGCCGCCCACGCTGGGGTCCTTTTCGACCAGGAATACCTGGTAGCCAGCGTCGGCGATGTCCAATGCCGCCTGGATACCGGCTATCCCCGCGCCGATGATCAGGGTGGCGGGCCGTTCCCCCAGTCCCGACCCAGAGTTTGTCGGGTCAGTGACCGTCATTGACCAACCTCCTGCCACTCGTCTTCCTGGAAAGCGACCAGCGGCAGCATCTCCTCGGGGTTGTAGCCGGGCTGGTAGTCAAAGACCGACTGCACGCTATCACCCACAGCACGGAACACCCGACCCACGGGCAGATCGGCCGGGCAGACGCTGGTGCACATACCACACCCGACGCACGAAAGCGCCATGTGGTTCAGCCTGGTCAGGTGGAAAAGCATGGTATCGGAGGGTAAACGGAGCGCCCCTTTGCGCTCGGCCCACTGCATGAACTGAATGGGCTCGTGGTCAAAGACGGGACCCTTGAAAAGGCAGGTCTTGCAGTAGCAGATGGGGCAGACGGTCATGCAGTTGTGGCAGCGGATACACGCGGCAAAGATCCCTGCCATGCCTTCCTGATCATCATGCAGCCGACCACGGATCTCGCTAAAGACCTCCTTGAGGCGCCCGCTACGTAGGGCCACCAGTTCCTCCAGCACCCGTGCCCGGGTGCTGTTCGCGCCGTCAGCGCTATGCGAAGCACTACTCTCGCCGGCGCCCCACCCTTCCGCGAGGCTGTCCGGCAATACCACCTGGAACCCCTGCGAAAGGTCACTACCAAACAGCTCCAGAACGACATCCGCTTTTTCATAGACCGGTTTTTCGCACATCCAGCAGGCATCGCGCAACCCGGCCGGCTGGCCGTCTGGCTGGGCGAACAACTCCTGCCACCGCTCTGCATTTCCGGCCGCATTTTCCTGATAGGCGGGGGTCTGGAGGGTTCCCGCGCAATCGACGCTGATCAGCGTGACGCAGTCCAGGCAGGCCTGCTTGAGCTTGACAAGCTCGATCATCGCTCGCATCTCGCACGAGCGCATGACCGCCCCAATCCGGCCGCGCGGCTCGCGCTGGGTCATCCAGCCGAGCACGCGGGCGCTGTTGACGGGAAAGGCCGGCGCCAGGGGATCGGCCTGATCAAGCAGCGCCGGGTCGGTGACCAGGGTGGGTGTGATGGCGCCGGCCGGAGTTCTCATCGGCACCATGAGCGCGTCAATCAGGTCTGACTCTAGCAGCCGGCGCAGGACGCCCTGCACCGCCTTTAACGTGTTCCCATCTTCTACCGGAATGAATGCCCTCATAGCCACTCCCTCATACCGCCCACTGTCTGCGCATCGGACTGGGGCCCAGCTCTTTGAGCCGGGCGGTGAATTCGGTGATCGTGTCGGCAAATCGCTGGCCTTCGCTGGCGCTGATCCACCGGAGCAAGACCCGCTCTTGTTCGAAACCAGTGCTCTCGAGGATATCGTTGAGCGCGACCACCCGGCGCCGGGCTTTGTAGTTTCCTTCCAGGTAGTGGCAGTCGCCCGGGTGGCATCCGCCAACTAGAACCCCATCAGCCCCATCCAGCAGCGCCTTGAGGATATAGACCTGGTCAACCGCGCCGCTGCACATCAGCCGGATGACCCGTACGTTGGGTGGGTACTGAATGCGGGAGGTTCCCGCCAGGTCCGCTCCCACGTAGGTACACCAGTTGCACAGAAAGGCGACGATTCTGGGCTCGTATCCGTTTTCGCTCATCTGCTTCCTCTCTATTACGGCACTGTCTGCAGCGCCGCGTCAATGACACTGAACATCTGCTTGAACTCAAAGCCCTTTTGCTGGGTGGCTCCATTGGGACAGGCCACAATGCAGGCGCCGCATCCCTGGCAGAGCACGTCAATGACGTGAGCATAGTAGCCATCATCCTCGGGGATGACCCGGGCATTGTAGGGGCAAGTGTCTACGCACACGCCGCAGGCCGCGCAGAGCCGGGGGTTGACCTGGGCGATGATGGCGGTGGCGTCCAGCTTCTCCTTGGCGAGGAGGGTGACAGCCCGGATCGCCGCTCCTTTGGCCTGGGCAATCGTCTCGTCGATAAAGCGGGGGGAGTGGGCCAGGCCGCAAACGAATATGCCGTCGGCGGCAAAGTCGAGCGGCCGGAGCTTGACGTGCGCTTCCAGGAAAAAGCCATCCTGGTCCAGCGGCACCTTGACCAATTGCGCCATTTCGGCGTTCTCCACCAACGGCTCGATCCCAGCGCTCAACACCACCACGTCCGCCTCCAAGGAGACCATCTCGTCTTCCGGCTGGATGGAGAGCTGTACCGCCAGGCGCCCGTTGCTCCGCTGGACGGCTGGCTTGATATCGGGGTCATACTCCAGGAAGATCACACCGCGCTCCCGCGCCTCCCGGTACAGATCTTCCCGGAAGCCAAAAGCGCGAATGTCACGGTAGAGCACGACAACTTGGGTCTCTGGGTTCTTTTCCTTGGTTTGGAGTGCGTTCTTGATGGCTTGCGAACAACAGATTCGCGAGCAGTAGGGATGTTCGTCATCGCGCGAACCCACGCACTGGATCATCACTACCGATCCGGGCGGTTCCTGATCGGCCGGCCGGCCGGTTGACCCACCGACGAGCAACTCTTCGTACTCGCGCTGCGTGATGACACCGGGCAGTGACCCGTATCCATATTCAGCGGGTTCGGTCTCTTGCGCACCGGTGGCAATGATGATCGCACCATGTTCGAGTTCGTGCCAGGCGCCATCGCTTTGCCGGACCCGGGACGTAAAGGCGCCCACGTAGCCCTTGACCTCGCGCAATTCCGCGTTGAGGAGGACGCTGACGCGTTCGTTCCGGTTCAGCCGGCTGATGGTTTCGCGCAATAGCTTCTGCGGGTCCGAGCCGGCAAACCCGGTAAAGATGTGGCGCAGATTCCCGCCCAGTTCCGCCTCTCGCTCAATGATGACGACATCAAAACCCTGCTCGGCGATGGCGAGCGCGGCGGTCATGCCTGCCAGTCCGCCACCCACGACCAATGCCCGGTGGTTGACCTCGAAAGCCTGGCGATGGATCGGCCGCAGCAGGGCGGCCTTGGCCACCGCCATGCGAACCAGGTCCTTCGCCTTGGTCGTTGCCACCTCGCGACCCAGATGGCGATGCACCCACGAGTCCTGTTCGCGTATGTTGGCCAGCTCAAAGAGATATGGATTGAGACCCGCCTGCCGAATCGTGTCCTGGAAAAGCGGCTCATGGGTGCGCGGTGTGCAGGAGGCCACCACAACCCGGTTCAGGCCTTGCTCCTGTACCACCTTTGTGATTTTTTCCTGCGTGTCCTGCGAGCACGTATAGAGGTTCTCCTCCACGTAGGAGACCTGAGGCAATGTCCTGGCGTACTCGACCACTCGTGGCACGTCGACGACGCCGCCGATGTTAATGCCGCAGTGGCAGACAAATACGCCCACCCGGGTCTCTTCGTCGCTCACATCCCGTTCGTCCGGATAGACCATCTGCCGGGTAAGGGTTCCGCGCGAATCGGCGAGCAGACACGAAGCGGAGGCTGCTGCGCTGGAGGCTTCGATCACGGTTTCGGGAATGTCCTTGGGTTCGCTGAAACCGCCGGCGACATAGATGCCGGGCCGGTTGGTCAGAGTTGGTTTGAACGGATCCGCCTCGCAGTAGCCATACTGGTTCAGTTCCAGGCCCAGCTTGAGCGCCAGTTCCCCGGTACCGTCGGCCGGCTCTAGCCCCACAGAGAGCACCACCAGATCGAACTCTTCCTCGATGACATTGGGAGCGCCGTTGGCAAAGCTGCTGTACTGCACTCGGAGATTGGCCGATCCCGGCACTTCTCGCACACTGGAAACCATGCTGCGAACATAACGCACGCCGTGCTCGTCCTTGGCCCGGTTGATGTACTGTTCAAACCCTTTGCCAAAGGCACGGATGTCCATGTAGAAAATGGCCGGCTCGATGTTGGCGTCGTGCTCCTTGGCGATCACCGCCTCCTTGGTGGCATACATACAGCAGACCGAGGAGCAATAGCCATTCCCGCAGCTCGAATCACGCGAGCCGACGCACTGGATAAAGGCCACCTTGACCGGATGATGGCCGTCGGACGGCCGCTTGACCTCGCCGGCAAAGGGGCCAGAGGCGGAGAGCATGCGCTCGAACTCGAGGCTGGTGACCACATTCGGGTAATGACCATAGCCGAATTCGGGCCTGATGGTACCTTGCATGGGCTTGAGGCCCGGCGTCAGCACGACG
>DAOUVM010000109.1 GCA_030667645.1 Ardenticatenales bacterium
GGCCCTTTTTCAACACCCTCATACGCGAGAGTTTGGAAAAGTCCTCAGAGAGCCAATTGCACTGCCCGAACGCGCGCCGCGAAAAAGGAACCGGGAGAGTGTGGGCAGGGCAGAGAATCCCTGGGCAACAGGGCGAGCGGTCCGCCAAGAACTCGAGGAGGCCAATGATGAGGAGCCGGTTGTCCCCCAGTGCGGCTGCAACCACCCCTTCTAGTTTGGAGACAGGGGGAGAATGGGCTAAACTGCCGGGTAGATTGCATGCTTGCCCACGCGTATCCGAGAGAGAAGCAATGCTCAACATCAAACGAACTCTGGCTGCTTTCGGTGTGGTCGTCGTCGGTGTGTGTGTTCTGCAGGGATGCAGCGCACAACAAGCGACTCCAACCACAACCCTCACCACCTCAGTTGCCAAAATCATCCCCACGACGACGTCACCAATGATTACCAGCACGCCCCCGGCAACGGCTACGCGTACGGCCGTGCCCACACGCACGACAGAGCCGACGGCGACGCTGACCAGAACCCCCCGACCCACCCATACCCCGAGCCCTACCGCAAGCGCGACACCGATCCGGCTCTTCACCGAGTCGGATTTCGCCGGCCGCAACCCTTTGACAGGTGAGTTGGTGGATGACCCGGCAGTCCTGCAGCGCCGCCCAGTCGCCGTCAAGATCTCGAACTCTCCGCCCGAATACGTGCGGCCCCAATCAGGCCTGAGTTACGCCGATCTCGTCTTTGAGCACCCCACCGAAGGACCGATTACCCGGTTCACTGCCATCTTTTACGGCCAGGTACCGGCCGATGTAGGTCCGATCCGCAGTGCGCGCCTCATCGACCTGGAAATCCCAGCGATGTACGATGCCGCTCTGGCCTACTCGGGCGCCAGCATCGGCGTTTCACGACTCTTGTACAACTCTGACATCCGCCCACGCCTCCTTGGGACTCACGAGTCAGGCTATTATCGCACCGGTGCGGACAAGCCGTGGGAGCACACCCTCTATGCCGACCCACAAGGGTTCTGGCAGACGCTGGAAGAAAGAGGAGAAAATCACTCTCCTTCCCTTGCTCCCATGATGACCTTTAGCGTTGACTCCCCTCCCTGCGGCCGGCCGGCCGGCGCCATCAACATCAACTACCTTGACTGGACGATTGTGGACTGGGAGTACGACAACGAGACCCAGCGATACTGGCGGTGGGTTGACGGCGAGCCGCACATAGACGCCAATACGGACGCACAGGTGGGGACCACCAACATGGTGATCGTGTTTGCCAATCACCAGTTGGATGTGACCATCTGCGAGTATCAAACCGATGACGCCTGTCTGGCCTACTCTACAGAGATACAGCTATGGGGCCAGGGGCCAGCCATCATTTTTCGCGATGGGTTGCAGTACGAGGCCACCTGGAAGCGCGAGGAGCGCAGTCACATGCTCACATTCTCTGGTCCCGCGGATACGCCGATCCCGCTTCAGATCGGCAACACCTGGTTCCAGATCGTTCCCCTTCACTATGTCGATCCTGTTGCCATCACGCCTGGAGCGGGAGTCCACCCGACCGTCCGCACCCTTCCAAGGTGCACTGAATGTCGTCTGGATAGCCGCCCCGGCCGCTGATTCCCGTCCCGTGGAGTCCAGAAGAGACAAGGAGGGCGCGTCGCAAGCCCATCCAAGACGCCTGGGAGAGGGCGCTGTGCAGCCCCACGCAGGATCCAATACAGGCCGCGCCTACCCGACCTGCGTTCCCGGTCCGGCAGAAAATAAGAGTCGCCACGCCGATTGGGGAACCTCTCTGGTCCTCAGTCCGTCTAGAGTACACCAGGAACCAACGAGTCGAGAAAAGCCGGCGATTTCGTGCTCCACCGACGACCTCGGCCGCCTTTCCAGAAGCAGGACCAGACAGAGTGCGGTGGAGAGCATTTCCGCCCCGAGTCGATTCGCATTTCGGAACACACAAGCCAAAGGAGTAGGACATGTTTGCCAGAATGAAGTGGGTGATCCTGATAACAATAGTGACCATGGTTGCCATGACGCTCCCGGGATGCGCGACCAAGGCCTCAGAGATGGTCCTGGTCGAGAGAGAGATCGAGGTGGAATCCATGCCTTTGTCTCCTTACGTGGAGGGTGTGATCGACGGGTCCGACGCCGGCTGGGAGGAGCCGCCCGTCACGGAACGCATGATCATCTGGACAGGGGACATCTCCCTGGTTGTCAAGGACGCGGAGGAGAGTCTGGAAAAGGCGCAAGCCATCGCCAAAGATCTCGGTGGCTATGTGGTCAACTCGAGCTCCTGGTTCGAGGAGAAGCAACTGCGCGCTCGACTGACGATCCGCGTGCCGGCCGAGGAATTCGATACTGCCATGGCTGGTCTCAAGGATCTCGCCATTAGGGTCGAGAACACAAACGTCTCGACCCAGGATGTGACCGAAGAATACACCGATCTCGACTCCCGGTTGCGCAACCTGGAGGCCACCGAGACCGAGCTATTGGAGCTTCTCACCGAAGTGAGGGAGCGCACCGGCAAAGCAGAGGACATCCTGGCCGTGCACCGGGAGGTCTCCAGCATCAGGGGACAGATCGAGCAGGCCAAGGGACGGATGCAGTACCTGGAACAGATGACGGCAATGGCAACCATTGACATCGGCCTGACTCCTGACGCACTAGCCAGGCCCATCGTCGTCGCCGGCTGGCAGCCATCCGGCACCGCGGCCGACGCACTACGTTCCCTGGTCAGGACCTTCCAGTTCGTCGTCGATGCCGCCATCTGGCTAATCGTCTACGCCCTGCCTGCCCTGCTGCTAATCGCCGGCCCGTTCGTCGTGCTCCGGCTGATCTGGCGCCGGCGGAGGAAGAGGAGAGAGGCGGGGTAGCGAGCGAGCGCGCTCTTGCCCGGCGAGATCAGTAACCACTGCCGCCGATCATACCGGTTTGGCCGGTAGCAATGTTTCGAGGTTGATCAACAGATCAGGCACATCGTTGACGGTCGGGTTCCACCTATATTCTCGATCAACCGTATCGCACGCGTGGATGAACATGTCTCGCGGCCAGCAACACACGTCCATGGAATGTGCAGTTGTGCGGCACGAAATCCGTTGGAGAGCCGTCTGAGCACGCCCTCCCTTGAGTCACAATCACTGCGGGAGGGCGCGTTCGGCAGTGGGTTCGAACCGGATGGCTAGGATTTGCTCAGAGACAGAGAGACGGGTATCATCCCTCGGATGGTAACAGACAGATGGGAGGCGTACGCGATGAAAGACAGAAAACTACTCATGATCCCCGGCCCGATCGAGTTCACGCCCGCGGTGATGAGGGCAATGGGTATGCCCACCGCGAGCCACGTGGCTCCCAATTTTATCGAGGTGTTCGGTCAGGCCTTGGAACGGCTGCGGCAGGTCTTTCTCTGTCCGGCCGGGCAGCCGTTTGTCGTCGCCGGTTCGGGAACGCTGGCGATGGAGATGGCGGCCGCCAACCTGATCGAGCCCGGTGACAGAGCATTGGTTGTGAACACCGGGGTGTTCGGCGACCGTTTTGGGGTCATCCTGGAACGGTTCGGAGCGGAGGTGACGCAGGTCTGCGCACCGGCCATCGGGGATGCGCCGGCGATCGAGGAAGTAGAGGCGGTCCTGCAAAGCGGCGATTTCAAGTTGATGACGATCACCCACGTGGATACCTCTACCGCGGTGGCGGCCGACGTCAAGAGCCTGGCGGCGCTCGGCCAGCAGTACGGAGTGCTGGTGGTGGTGGACGGCGTGTGCGCGGTGGCGGGGGAAGAGATGCGCCAGGAGAAATGGGGGATCGATCTGGCCATTACCGCCTCGCAAAAGGCAATCGGCGTGCCACCCGGACTAGCCCTGATTGTGGCGGGCCCACGAGCGATGGAGACGTATCGTCAGCGCGATCGGCCGGCCGGAAGTTTCTATGCGGACTGGGAACAGTGGCTGCCCATCATGGAAGCCTACGAGGCGCGACGACCCAGCTACTTTGGAACGCCGCCGGTCAACCTGGTGTGGGCGCTCAACGTGAGCCTGGCACAAATTCTGGCTGAGGGCATAGGAGCGCGATTTGCCCGCCACCAAAGGGTGAGCCGGGCAGTCAAGTCGGCCGTGGCTGCTCTGGGGCTGGAAGAGGTGCCGGTGAGCCCGGAAAGGGGCGCCGTGACGCTCACTGCGCCCTACTATCCCGACGGTGTCGATAGCGCGCTGCTGGGGCATATCGGCTCGGCCGGCGTTATCCTGGCGGGTGGCCTGCATCCGGCGATCAAAGACAGATACTTTCGGATCGGGCACATGGGAGCGGTGAACGAATCGGACGTCATGGCTACCGTGGGGGCGATCGAGACCGGGTTGATCCTGGCCGGCTGCGAGATCGAGCCGGGAACGGGCCTGGCGGCCGCTCAAGCAGCTCTCGCAAAGCCGGCATAGGGCGCATGCACTTGTCAAGAAAAAACTTTCCGACTTGATGGTGAATCAAGGGTTGAACGGCCAAAAAAATGCAAAGTTGGTCTTGAACAAGCACAAGTACGAGCCGGTGACCGCCCGCCTGGTGGATTCGCTGTGCCAGATCGCGGGCGCAGCCAATGTCCTCACCGAACCGGAGCGGATAGAACCCTATACTCACGATGAAGTGGTGGGTCTGCGGGCCAGACCGGAGGTGGTCGTGTTGGCCAGGAGCGCAGACCATGTCTCGCGCGTGTTGCGGCTGGCGCAGCGGGAACGAGTGCCAGTCACACCCAGAGGGGCAGGCATGGGGCTATCCGGCGGCGCCGTGCCGGTGCATGCCGGGATCGTGCTGTCGTTGGAAAAGATGAGCCGCATTTTGGAGCTCGACCGGGAGAATCTCATGATCACCGTCGAGCCAGGGGTGATCACCGGCGACATCCACCGGGCAGTAGAGGCCGAGGGGCTGTTTTACCCGCCAGACCCGGCCAATCTCGATTCGTGCACGATTGGTGGGAATATCGCCGAAGGGGCGGGCGGCCCCAGGGCGGTCAAGTACGGCGTGACCAAGGATTACGTCTGCGGCCTGGATGCAGTGCTGCCTTCCGGCGAGATCATCCACTGCGGGGGAAAGCTGGTCAAGAACGTTACCGGCTATGATCTGGTTCAGTTGCTGATCGGTTCCGAGGGGACGCTAGCGGTGGTGACCCGGATCATATTGCGGCTCTTGCCGCTGCCCAAGGTGCGGGTGGACCTGCTGGTTCCGTACGACGAGTTCCAAGCGGCCGCCGCCACAGTGTCGGATATCATCGCGCACCGCGTTCTGCCAGCCACCATCGAATTCATGGAGCGGGATAGCATGCTGGCGGTGGAGCGGCTGCTGGAAAGAGAGGTTCCCTTCAGCGAGGCGGAGGCTCATCTGCTGATCCAACTCGACGGCAGCAGCCAGGCGGCCGTGGATGAGGATCTGAATCTGGTCGGCGACCTGTGCCTGGAGCGAGGAGCGCAGGACGTGCTAGTGGCGAGGGACCAACGGACCCGCGACCGGCTGTGGGAAGCGCGGCGCCTGATCATCGACGCGCTCAACAACGAGAGTCCGGTCAATCACATGGAAGACGTGGTGGTGCCCCGCGCCGCGATCCCCGCCCTGCTGAAAGGAATCAAAGAGACGGCGGCGCGGCACGCGGTGCGTATCGTCAGCTTTGGGCACGCAGGCGATGGGAACGTGCACCTCAACGTGTTGAAAGACAGCATGGACGACGCCCAGTGGGAGGTCGTGACGCAGTTGGTGACCGAGGAGATCTACCGCCTCACGCTTTCGCTGGGTGGCATGATCACCGGCGAACATGGGATTGGCGTCACTCGCCGCCGCTACCTGCCAATGGCGCTGGAAGAGGAGCAAATCCGGCTGATGCGCCAGATCAAAGCGATCTTTGATCCGAACGAACTGCTCAACCCGGGAAAGATATTCCCGTAGCGAGTGATGGAGCAGAGGCAGACGGGCCTGCCGGTTGGTAGAAGCACGAGCGGCTATCCCGAGAGAGCACGGTGAGGTCAGCCAAGGGACCGCCGCCGGTTGAGTGGCAGCACCCATTGGCCGGCCGGGGCGGCCCGAGGGACAACGTCCAGAGACGAGAACGGAGATCCAGCAAGGAGAGAACCGACAATGAGTGATGTAGTACAGGCGCTTAAGGACCAGGTGGTGGCCCGGGTGGAGGAGGGACGCAAGCGGTGGATTGAGATAGCCGATGCGATCCACGCCAACCCCGAGATCGGATTCAAGGAATTTCAGGCGGTCGCGCTGCTCATCGAGCCGCTGCGGGAGCATGGTTTTGCGGTGGAGGAGGGCGTTGCGGGTCTGGAGACCGCCTTTGTGGCCGAGTACCGCGGTCGGAAAGCCGGACCGGTGGTAGGATTGATGGCGGAATACGACGCCCTGCTGGATCAGGGGCACGCCTGTGGGCACAATCTGATGGGTACCGCCTCGGTAGCGGCCGCGATCGCGGTGGCCCCGCTGCTCGATCAGTTGCCGGGGACAGTGCAGGTGATCGGGACCCCGGCCGAGGAAGGAGGGGGCGGCAAGATCATCATGGTCGAGGCGGGCGCGTTTGATCACCTGGACGCGGCGCTGATCTTTCACCCTTCCAACGTCAACATGAGCCGCCGCACCGCCCTGGCCTGCTTTGATCTCACGATGGAGTTCTACGGCCAGGCAGCACACGCGGCCGGATCGCCGGACAAGGGGATCAACGCGCTCGACGCCTGCGTTCTGACGTACAACAATATCAGCGCCCTGCGCCAGCAGCTCACGGATGACGTGCGGATTCACGGTGTGATCACCAACGGCGGCGGCGCCGTCAACGTCATCCCCGACTATACTGCGGCCACATTTCTGGTCCGGGCGGAGGAGAAGAAGCATGCGTTGGAGGTGCTGGAGCAGGTAGAGGCGTGCGCGCGGGCCGGTGCCCTGGCGGCCGGAGCAAGAGTGGAGCTAACGCGAGGGGATCAGTACTATGCGAACATGATCCCCAACACGGTGCTGGCGGACCTGTTCGACGCGAACCTCGAGGCATTGGGGCGACCGGTCGAGTTCCCATCACCCAAGGAGCGGATGGGCTCCACAGACATGGGGAATGTCAGCCAGGTGGTGCCGTCGCTGCACCCTTATGTCAAGATAGCCCCGGGGACGGTTAGCGGCCACACGCTAGAGTTCCGGGCGGCGGCCGCCTCGCCGGAGGGGCACGCCGGGATGATGGACGCGGCCAAGGCGCTGGCCATGACGGCGGTGGACCTGATCGGCCGGCCGGAACTGGTGGAGCAGGCCTGGGCCGAGCACCGCGCCCGGCCGTAGCGGCCGGCTGACGGCAGGCGACGAGCGCGGAGTAGTGGAGGCATACCCGGGCCGAACGCTGTGTAGCCCAGCGGAGCAGGGCACTTGCGGCGGCCACGACGGGACTGATGCCAGGGGAACATAGAAGAAGCTTGGATACCTTCATATCGTCTTCGATTCTGCCATCTATGCGACTACTAAAGATGGCGATAATACTGAACCAACGGTAAAGCAGTGTACCCAGCTTTCTCATATGATCTTCTGGCGGGTGCGTGAGATTGATCTCCACCTGTACCTACTACTGCCATTTGCATTCCGCTTTCTCTCATCTTTTTGAGCGCGAAGACATTCAACTCCGTGCCGATTTCGAGGTTTTGGTATTCAGGATGGACTGCGAGCAATTGAACCTCTCCGGTTTTGTCTTTGCCATGCAATTCATA
>DAOUVM010000031.1 GCA_030667645.1 Ardenticatenales bacterium
CCTGTCTCACCTGCACCACCCGCTGTCCGCAAGGATTGGACATTGCCCGAATTATGGAGGCGCTGACTCAGATTGCTCTGGAACGGGGCGTGGAGCCCAAGGTGCCGGAGGTGGCGCTCTTTAACAAGGTGTTCCTGGCTGATGCAAACATCTTTGGCCGAGTGTACGAGTTGGGACTGATGGGTTCGATGAACCTCCTGACCGCGGTGAAAAGCCTGGAGCCCAGAAAGTTTTTTGAGGACATGGACCTGGGATTGGAGATGTTCAAGCGGGCAAAGATCGGTCTATTGCCCGCTTTCTCGCGGGCCCGGCCGGACAAGGTCGAGAACATCCATCCGACTGATAAGCAGATCGGTTACTATCCGGGCTGCTCACTGCATTCAATGGCCAAAGAGTTTCACCACTCTTTCAGCGCGGTCGCCACCGCGCTGGAGCTGGAGCTGGTCGAGCCCAAGGGCTGGACGTGCTGCGGCGCCAGTCCAGCCCATCATGTGGACCACTATGCGGGCATCAAGGCGCCAATGGTCAACCTGTCGGTGATTGAGAAGAGTGGTTTTGAGGAGGTGGTCGCTCCCTGCGCCGCTTGTTTCAACCGCTTCCGATCAGCCGCCCACGAGGCCAGGCATGATCAAGAGCTCAAAGCGCGGCTGGACGGAGACATCGGTTACAGCTATCAGGATACCGTCAACATCCGCTCTATCACCGAATGGCTGACCAACCGGGTCGGTGCAGAAGCGATCAAGGAGAAGGTAACCAAGCCGCTCAACGGGCTCAAGGTGGTCAGCTACTATGGTTGCCTGCTGACGAGGCCTCCCGAGATTACCGGACACCCACACCACGAGTACCCGATGGACATGGATCTGGTCTGTGGGGCGCTGGGCGCCGAGGACCTCGATTGGGATGACAAGACGATCTGTTGCGGGGGGAGCCTGGCCGTGCCGGCCAAGGAGGTCATGCTGAAGCTGAGTCAGGACATCGTTGAGCATGCGCAAGCGGTTGGCGCGGATGCCATCATCGTTGCCTGCCCGCTGTGTCACTCTAACCTGGACGGCCGGCAGATGCAGATGAAGACGCTGGAGCGCCGAATTCCCATCATATACATTACCCAGTTGATGGCCCTGGCTTTTGGGCTCGATGAGAAAGCCACCGCCTTCAAGCGGAACATGGTGGACCCCCGGCCTATGCTGGAGGAAAAGGGACTGCTCTGACCGAGTTCTGCGGGAACCCTCCAGGTGCTATTGATGGGACAGCGATTGTGTGGCGCGGCCTGGCTGCAACCCGACCCGGACGATGATGATCGCTGATTCCGGTGTCAGTGTTGACCAGCCCTCATCAATGCGAAATTGTGTCCCCGGCTCTACGCCGGCACCCCAGTAGTCCGGCGGCACGCTCGGTGGCCCAGGTTGTGATCCTGGACCCGGAACGCAAGCGCAGGATGCCATGAAACATCGCCGCCTTTCGCGAGTGCGCGCAGCAGCCCCCGCCAGAAACCGCCCTGCGGTGCGGACGCGATTTGCGCTGCTGGACCTGGTTCGAGGTCACCAAGCGCAAAGCGCTCGAACGATCGATCGCAGGCCTTTTCCGCTGCATCGGGAAAGCAGCAGGCTGGGAGTTCTCGAAAGCCGGCCAGAGCAACCTATGATTCTCATCCAAACTCAGCGACTCGGAGAACATGGGTTATCTGCACGGGGAACAGATGGAGATATCGATTTCCGGGGGAGGCAGAAGGACCGGGGCAAAAACTTTGCCGTTCAGGGCGGAAAACTGACGCGAGCTACCAGCGAGTGGCGGCTATTCTCGATGCTGGCAATCCGGCCGGAAGCAGAACCCTGCCCTGCTGAGGCCGAGCGCTTTCTCCCGGTTGCGCCTGTAAATACATATAGTACAATCCCGACCCTGGGAATGATTGCAGGTTGTGCCTGATGCGTATCCTCATATTCTCCGATCTTCACGCCAACTGGGAGGCTCTTCTTTGGATGCAGCGGGCCGAGGAGCAGCCGGACGCCATCCTCTTTCTGGGAGATGCGGTGGGATATGGGCCGGATCCGGCCGCCTGCATTCAGTGGCTCAGGGCGAATGCCACCGTTGCGGTTCAGGGAAACCATGACTATGGGCTCGTGCATAACAGGTGCGGCGGAACACCTATCGAGGTGCACGACCTTGCACTGGCAACCCAAGCTCATACCTGGAAGGTGCTGCACAAGAACGATGTGGACTATATGCGGGGCCTACCTCAACAGCAGACCGTCGATCTGGGAGGGACGACTTTCCATCTGGTCCATGGCACACCGGCCGAGCCAATGTATGGCGCCCTCGATCTGTTGTTTACTCCCCAAGAGCAATTGCGACAGATGATCGGGCAGGTGGACCGGGCCGACGTGATAGTGATGGGAAACACCCACGTGCCGGCTCTCAGGGAGGTAGACGGAACGTTGTTGGTCAACCCGGGCAGCCTGGGGCAACCGCGCTACGGAGTACCTGATCCCACCTATGCGGTCTGGGAAGATGGGGACATACGGATTCGGCATCTGCATGTCTCTCACGATCGTACTATAGAGAAACTCCAGGTCCTGCCGCTGGAGCCGGATATCATTCGGCGGTTGCAGCAGATCCTGATGACCGGGCAGGTCGTGCTGCCAGATGGGATGACGGCTGAGGAAATGAAGCGGAGGCATGAACTGGAACACGGCCCCCACTGGTAGGACGCGGAAACCTGCCCGGCAATCGCCTGGCATACCGGTGCTCTGCCGACCACATGTGATATCCATTTTGGAGGTACCACTATGTTGATCAAAGACCTGATGACCCTGAACCCTGTTCACATATCTCCCCACCGATCTGTAGCCGACGCGGCGGAGGCGATGAAAGAACACGGAATTCGCCATCTTCCGGTGCTGGACGAGGACGGCCGGCTGCTGGGTCTGGTAACCCGGTCGTCATTGGGCACGGTACTCCCAGGGATGGGGGGTGGGTTGACTAGATTCGAATTCAACTACCTTGCTGCCTCTACCACCGTGAGTGAGGTGATGATCCAGGAGCCGATGGTCATCGGTGAGGATGAAGGGGTGGAAGAATCGGCCCGAGTGATGAACGTGAACCAGATCAGTAGCCTTTTGGTAATACGGGAGGGCAAGCTGGTGGGTATCATCACAGACACCGACCTGTTTGAGTCGCTGCTTGAGCTGCTCGGGGCGCGTCGTCCTGGCATCCGACTCACTGTTCACGTCCCCAATCAAGTCGGCGCCTTGGCCATGGTAACGACTGCAATTGCCCAAGCCGGAGGATTTCTAACGGCCGCGGGTGGCTGGTACGTCAAGGGAACCGGGGGAGATGTGTTTGGGGCGGTCCTGAGGATCGAGAATCTGTCGCGGGAGCAAGTTGTCGACGCCATCAACCAACTCCCGGAAATCACCGTCGCGGATGTGCGCGGCGAGGAGATAATCCACAGCGAGCCATGAGAAGCGGAGAACTGGCCGAGCAAAGGCTTGACGGGGGCCGGCCGGTTCCCACTTTCCATTGCATCTGTTTGTAAGGAGATGGACAAATGCCTATCAAGGTTCCATGGATGAAAGGGGTCTACCCGGCGCTGGTGACCCCGTTTGTTCCCAAAAGTGAATCGGAAGACGTGGATGAAGAGGCTTTCCGCCGCCTGATTCGCCATTGTTTGCCCCACGTAGATGGCGTGGTGACCAGCGGCACTACGGGCGAGTTCAGCTACCTCTCGCGTCAGGAGCAAAGGCGACTGGTAGAGATCGCGGTGGAAGAAGCAGGCGCCAAGCCGGTCATTGCCGGTTGTGGCGCCTCGGGGACTGTTGAGGCAATAGCGTTGGCGAAAGATGCCAAGGCGGCCGGCGCGACCGGTATCCTCGTCGTTACCCCCTACTTTTTGCATCCCTCTGACAAGGGTGTCTATCAGCACTTTCACGACATCGCCGGGGCGGTCGATATCCCCCTGGTGCTTTACAATATCCCGCAGGTGATGGACCGGTACCTGTCTCGGCCGGTGGTGGAAGATCTGGCCGACCTACCCAACGTGGTCGGGCTCAAGGACTCGTCCGGGAATCTGACCTACACCACAGAGTTGCTTGAATACGTAGGAGATCGGATTGACATCTTTGTGGGTCACGATGAGGTTGTACTGGCGGCGCTGGCAAGCGGGGTCAGCGGGATGATCTTGGCCAGCGCCCAGGTCTACCCCGAGGTGTGGCAGGCGGTCATTCGGTTCGTCAGAGAGGGCAACCTGCCGGCCGCACGTGATGCACAACAGCAGGTCCAAAAGCTCTCTCGCATTTTTTGTCGACACGGGGGCGGAGTGCCCGTCAAAGCCGCCCTCAAGATGATGGGGTTGAGCATGGGACCGCCGCGCAAGCCGCTCAAGACGGTCGGCGGGGCGCTCTTGCACGAAACCCGCGCCGAGATTCAGTTGGAACTGGAGAGATTGGGCAAGATCGAGTCGCCGGATGGGTCCGTTTCCTATCCTGACGGAGAGCTGGCGGATCGATTTAGCGACCTGGAGATCACGGCCGCCGATATAGCAGCAAATGGCTTACGTACCGGTTCTGGCGTGGCGGGCCAGGAGTTGAGCAAGGTGCAGATCGATCTCGTGGCGGGTCCGAAGACCAGCCCGTTGGGCGATGCGTATGCGCTGCAGCTTACCTACCCGCTCCACGGCCGGGAGGCGCTAACCACCATTCTGGAGCCGGCGCTAACGGTGCGACCGGCCACTCTTATCCTGCCCACTCTGCCACAGATGAACCTGCGCCAGGCCAACATGATCTACGGCCCGACCCAGTTGGCAGTGGCCCGCGCCATCGCCGATGCGCTGGAAGACCGCACGATCAGCGCCGACACGGCGGACCAGGAGGTGATGATCGCTCTGGCGACCCTGCACCCCAAGGCGCTGGATCGTCACGGCCTGTATCACGCTGCCTACCAGGCGGCCGCTCAGGCGATCAGACAGGCATTTTCTCTGCCGGGAGTAACTCAACCCTCGCCGTCTACTAGCGGCCAAGCATAGAGGAGGCGCTCCGATGGGATACAAGACTGATTGGTTCAAAGGCATCTTTCCAGCGCTGGTCACCCCATTCGCTGGAAATGGGAGTGGGCAACAGAGCAAGTTTGACCCGGACGCCTACCGCGAGTTGATTCGGTGGGTGCTACCGCACGTCAATGGAGTGGTGCCGGCTGGCACCACAGGCGAGTTCTCCTACCTCACCTCCGAAGAGCGGATTCAGGTGATCGAAACTGCGATCGATGAGGTTGACGGCCGGGTACCCGTGATAGCCGGCACGGGCGCCGAATCCACCCGGGAGACGGTGAGGCTGACTCGAATAGCCAAGGAGGCTGGCGCATCAGCCGCTCTTGTCCTGGCTCCCTACTACCTCAAGCCCTCCTTCAACGAGGTCTATGACCACTTTTGTGCGGTCGACACTGTCGGTTTACCGATTGTGCTCTATAATCTTCCCCAGTGCACCGGGACCCATTTCAAGTGGTGGACAGCCGAGGGGATGCTGCTCGATCTGGACAATGTCATTGGTATCAAGGATACGTCGGGTGATGTTGCCTTTCTGGCGGCACTATTTGAAAAGGTGCGGGGCGAGGTGGGTATCTTTGTCGGCCACGACGAGGTAGCCCTGGCTGCGTTTTCCTCTGGCGCCGACGGGGCGATTCTTGCCAGCGCCAACTTGATCCCCGACGTCTGGCAGCGGATCTACCGTGCGACTCAGGACGGTGACCTGGAGGCGGCCCGGCAGGATCAGGAGTTGGCTCAGAAGCTGGCGCGCATTGTCACTCGCACAGCCGCGCCGCAGGCGGTCAAGGAGGGACTGACTGCGATGGGGCTGCCGATGGGCGAGGCGCGCCACCCCATTGTGCGAGGCGGCGGCTTTAAGCGCGAAGACTATGAGGAACTGCGCATCCAGTTGGAGACGGCCGGGATCGACAAGATCAGCAAAGCGGCTGTTACCTACGACCTGGGAGGAAAGCGAATTCAAACTGAGCTCTTTGCGACCCCGCAAACGCCGCGCACCGTTGGTAGCTGGGAGATCAAGGTGGGTGAGGGGTTTGCCGGGCCACCGTTTCAGGAACTGGCCCACGTGGACCTGCTGATCGGGGTCAAAGATGGACCGGTTGGCCGGGCCATTGACCGCTCAATGGCTGGCTGGGGTGAGGAGCGTGGCCTGAAGATCATCAATGAACGGCCGCGAACTCTGCTGGTGCCCACGGTCACCTTGCGCACGAAAAGGAGTAGGCGGCTCTTTTATGAACACGCCGCCCTGGGTGTCAATCAAGCCATCAGCTTGAGCATTGAGGATGGCTTTCTGCCGGAGGGAGTGTTGGATGACATTGTGCTCATTGCCAATGTGTTCGTCCACCCGTCGGCTTCGATTGCGAGGCGAGTCCTCGGCAACAACTACAAGGCAACCCGGCACGCTATCCGCAAGGCGATCGAGGGACGGCCGACAGTGGGGGAACTGGTAGCGGAAAAGGCGGCTGCCCGGCACCCGTTCCGATACGCCCCGTAGGGGCCAAAGCGGGGATTGGGGAGCTGGGCGGTCCGCCCAACTCCCTAATCCTCAAGTATCGCCTCCAACTCCCCAAAGCTGGTAAGGGGAGCCATAGTCTGCAGGAATTCCCCCAGGGAAGCGCATTGTGCCCGCAATTCGACCACGGCCGGGCCGACCGGATCGGCTCCCGCCCCTCCCGGCTCGTCGGCGTACGCACCGTGAAACGCGAAATATGCCTGGTTGAGCTTGCGAAGATGGTGGTACCCGTTCTCCCAAAAGATCCGCCGGCGGGCCTCCATATATACTTCGGCTGCCTCGATCTTCCCCTGAGCCAGCAGCCCGTCCACGTGGAGTCTGGTGATACGCATCTCGGCACGAAATTCGAAAGCATTCGGGTCCGGTTCGGAATCCGATGCGTCCGAGGACAGAGGCGTAGGAACCAGCTCAGGGTAGTAGCGCTGGACCACCTGGTTCGCTATCTCTTTGCCCACGATGTTGGCGACGGTTTCATTCATCGTGCGGAGCTGGGCGTCGGAGCCATAGAGGATACCGAGGGGATGGAGAGTGAGATAGTGGTGCGTCCATTCGTGGGCGCCGGTTGACGTCACCCAAGGCAACGAGCTGGACTCTGGCATCATTGCCGGGTAGACTGCAAGCCCGCCGATATTGGTGACCAGCGAGGAGACGTCCAGTTCCTGGTCGATGGCCTCCTCTATCGCTACCCGATCTATGGTTCCCAGCCCAGGTTCGAGAGCAAAGAAATGAATGGCCTCAATCCGGTCGCGGGGGGACACTACCAGCATGGTGGGTAGAGGCGTAAAGCGGAGGCTGACAGGGGGAAAGATGCGGCCGGCCATTGTGATGCCTTCCTTTGCCAGCACGGACGCGATCTGCTCCTCCAGAATCCCCTCTGCCAGCGGTTGAACTCTCGCCAGCTCCTGGCGCGCAAGTGTCATCTGTAACTGGAGCTCGGCAACAGCCATCCGCGGGCTGTCGATTGCCGGATCGGCATAGGTAGCGGCGATTTGGTCCTCTAGGGACCGCACCTGATGCAACTGGTCAATGAAGCGCAGCGTGATCCGCTTCTGATCCTCCGGGCTCAGGCTAGTGTGGGGAGGCGCCAGTCCGTAGAGCGCCTTGCTCGTCAGGGCCCTCAGTTCCCATCCGACAAAGTCGAAACGCCGATTGTGGATGATGGCGTCGTACCGGTAGTCTGTGGCTGCCCGGTCGGGCCACTCCTGGGTGAGAACCAGCAGCAGGGCAAGGCAGATCGCGGCGAATAGAGCGCGCCTAAAGAATCGCCGCCAGCGCGAATTCGACTTCATGCGGTCGATAATACCCGTGCCGACCTGCCTTGTCAACGCGCTCTCCCGAGGGTTTCGAATAATAGATTGGACGCCGGGCCCTCTGAAAAGGGGCACTGGCAGGGGGATCGGGACACAGAGCAGCCCCATGTCCCCTGCCTGTTTCTGCTCTCCCATCTCCATCGGTGTGGCGCTCTGCTTGATCTGACAGCAGGTTTTTCCATTCCCGCACGCTTTCTGGCCTCGTCCGCGAGCTGGTTGGCATCAGAGCGGCGCCCGGTATAATCGAGAGCATCAGCATTCTGGTCAACAAAGAGGGAGTGTGTATGCGTCTATTGGTCACTGGTGGAGCCGGATTCATTGGGCGGGCCCTGGCAAATCGACTGACACGTGAAGGACACGAGGTCTGGGTGATTGATGACCTCAGCGTTGGAGACGAGGCGACGTTGGATCCGGCCGTCCTCTTTACTCGTGGTGATGTGAACGATGTACCCAAGTTGTGGACGTTGTTCCAGGGAGTAGACTGTGTGTTTCACCTGGCTGCGCGTGTCTCGGTTCCGCAATCGGCTCTCTATCCCCGCGAGTACAGTGCGGTGAATGTGGGCGGGACGGTGAGCGTGATGGAGGCCATGCGCGATGCGGGTGTGGGACGGGTCGTGTTGGCATCATCGGGGGCAGTGTACGGCGAACAACCAGTTCAGCCTGTGCACGAGGCTCTCCTGCCGTACCCGGATTCCCCCTATGCGGTCAGCAAGTTGGCGGCCGAGCACTATGTCCACACCATCGGTGCATTGTGGGGAATTGAGACGGTTTGCCTGCGGATCTTTAATGCATACGGCCCTGGGCAGCAGTTGCCCGCTTCTCACTGGCCCGTTTTGCCGCGTTTTCTGAGCCAGACCCTGGGTGGAGGCTCGGTGGTGATCTATGGGGATGGGAAGCAGACGCGGGATTACGTCTTTCTGGACGATGTGGTGGATGCGCTGGTGTCGGCGGCCATAACGGAGGATGTGAGCAGGCTGACCATGAATATCGGCACCGGTGTGGGGGTCAGCGTCGAAGAACTGGTAGTGGCTGTCGAACAGGCTGCAGGCAGGCGGGCGCACATGCTGCGGAATGTGCAGCACGCCGGCGGCGTCTCGCGCCTGTGCGCCGACATCTCGCTGGCCACCGCAAAGTTGAACTACCGGCCGGCAAGCGAGCTTGAGGCTGGGCTGCGCCTGACGATAGAACGGGATTCTCGCTTCGCCGGCCTGGTTGACAGCTAGCGCCTCGCAGCAACTCCCCTGAGAGTGCTTGGCGCCAGGAGCCGCCGCGTGACGATCATCGGAAAAAAGGACGCCGTTCCCCGACCTGTTCCGCGTAGCAAAGTGGAAACCGGCCGGAGTGGGACACTCTTATCCCTGCATCTCCCTTTTTCCGCGGGGGGGGGGCTCGCTGTCCGCTTGACAAGCATATTCGATCTGCTAGTATTGGCCCGGCGTTGCGACCTGGCTGCGAGGAGTGAATTTATGTCAGACTTGATCGAGATAACAGACGCGGATTTTCAGCAGGTGGTGCTGGATTCGGCACTGCCCGTCCTTGTTGACCTGTGGGCTGCCTGGTGTGGGCCGTGCCGCATGGTCACGCCGGTCGTAGAGCAACTGGCCGACGAGTATGCCGGCCGGCTCAAGGTCGGCAAGTTGGACGTGGACAGCAACCCGACTACTCCAGGGCAGTATGGCGTACAGGGGATTCCCACGGTCATACTGTTCAAAGGGGGAGAAGAGGTGGCCCGGCTTGTTGGGGCGCGCCCCAAGGCCCAGTTCGTCTCCATGATTGAACAGCATCTGGCAGAGGCAGCCGAGCGGGGCAGTTGACAGACGGTCCTGTCCCTGGTATATTTCCCCTAACTGAATAGCAAACTACTGTGAACAGGAATAGTACGCGCTCAAACGCGGTTTCAGAGAGCCGGTGAGGGTGGAAGACCGGTACCGACGCGGGCGCCGAATGGGCCTGGGAGTTGCGTGGCTGAATCTCAGTAGGCCACGCCGGAAGCACCACCGTTATCAAGGTGAGGGTATCGCTCGCTAGTCTGTCAGGAGCCGTACCCGTTGAGTGAGGCTGGCCGTCCTCTAATTGCCGTCATCGACGGCTTTTTTGTTCTGGTAGGGTCAAGGCCTAATCAGGGTGGCACCGCGGGTGCGCAACAGCGCTCGTCCCTTTTGGGACGGGCGCTTTTTTATTGGGCGAGATCGGCAGACCGGGTACGGAAGGGCGTATGTGAGGCAGGGCATAGTGCCTTGAAATGGGCATCGTCTGGACGAGGTTAGAATCGGGCGTGGGTTCTGATCCACCAGGCTCATCCTACAGTGCAGAAAGGGCGCTGCTGGCGCGCCGGCAATCAACCAGGAGACATGAAATGCATCTAGTCAGAATCAAGATCCACGGAGACAGCTTTCCCACCCGTCGCTTCTACCCGTTCAACATATCGGTCCTCGAAAAGACGGCTGAACTCAATCTCAAAGGATCGGTTGTCTTTTTTGTCGGCGAGAACGGATCCGGCAAGTCCACCTTGCTGGATGCTGTTGTCAGGAGGTGCGGAGTTCAAATCTGGGATAATCCCCGGCGGCATCTAGCCCATAGAAACCCCTATGAGACCAAGCTGGCGGATTTTGTCAGCGTCACCTGGGCAAATGGACGTGTTCCCGGGTCCCTGTTCCGTGCTGAAACGTTCCGCGACTGGGCCGATTTCCTTGATGACGTTGCTCTCTGTGATCCCGGCCGGCTGCAGCACCATGGCGGCCGCATCCTGAACACCATGTCGCGCGGTGAGGGAATTCTATCCTACATGAGAGGTCGCTTTGGCGTCAACGGGCTCTATCTCCTGGATGAACCCGAATCCGCACTCTCGCCCTTGAGCCAGATCACGTTCCTGAACCTGCTGCGCCAGTGCCAGGCTAACGGCCGAGCCCAATTCATCATCGCCACGCACTCTCCCATCCTTCTGGCCTGTCCCGGGGCCCAGATCCTTAGTTTTGACTCATCTCATATTGAGGAGGTCGAATATGAAGATACTCTGCATTTCAAGCTCTACAGACAGTTCTTCACCGAGCGGGCCGCTCTCTTGAGGGTATGAGGGCGTGTCCTGGATGCTGGCCATGCGCCGCAAAGCGAGCACCCGGGGTTGACGGAGCAAGCGGTACAGCCCGGTGCCGGACCGCACCGCGTGCAAAGGAGGACGGTATTGAAGCGATCCCTCGATTCGATGTGTATGACTTGCTGATAGTTGTCGTTTCCTAGCCAACAAGGAGAGAGTCATGTCGCAGCACAAGTACGTCTTACAGGAAAAGGATCTGCCCACCCACTGGTACAACATCCTGGTGGATATGAAGCAACCTCCTCCTCCCTTTCGGCATCCGGTGACGCTGGAGATTCTGCAGCCAGATGACCTGACGCGCGTTTTCCCCGAGGCTCTCATCAAGCAGGAGATGAGTCCAGAGAGGTGGATTGAAATCCCGCATGAGGTGCGCGATGCGCTCAAGATGTGGCGCCCCACTCCCCTCCACCGCGCAATCCGCTGGGAGAAGGCGTTGGATACCCCGGCCAGGATATACTACAAGTGGGAAGGGGTCAGTCCGCCAGGTAGCCACAAGCCGAATACAGCGGTGGCCCAGTGCTATTACGGACAACAGGAGGGCCTAAAGGGTTTTGCCACCGAGACGGGTGCCGGTCAGTGGGGGAGCGCTCTCAGCTTTGCCGCACAGATGTTTGATCTGGAATGCAAGGTCTTTATGGTGGCGATCAGCTACCACCAGAAACCCTATCGGCGTATTGCTATGGAGGCCTGGGGTGGTGCCGTTGTTGCCAGTCCCAGCACAAAGACCAAGGCCGGCCGCGACATACTGGCCGTCGATCCGGAGACGCCAGGTAGCTTGGGCATGGCCATCAGTGAGGCCATCGAGTACGCCGTAACCCACGATGGCTTCAAGTACTCACTGGGTAGTGTGGTGAACTTTGTTCTGTTGCATCAGACCGTCGTTGGGCTTGAGACGAGGGAACAAATGGAAATGGCTGGCGACTACCCGGACATTATCATTGGGTGCGCGGGCGGCGGCAGCAACGCCGCCGGCCTCATCTATCCTTTCCTGAAGGACAAACTGGACGGCAGCAGGCCGCAATTGCGCGCCATCTTTGTCGAGTCCACCGCCTGCCCCAGCATGACCCGGGGTATCTATGCCTACGACTGGGGGGACACAGCCAAG
>DAOUVM010000134.1 GCA_030667645.1 Ardenticatenales bacterium
CGACAACCAGTATCACTTGTCGCACGCCGAGTTGAGACTGTTCCGCAGAGGACCTTTTCTATGGTCGGGAAAAGGACATGCCATCTATCGCGTCGAGATCCATGATCAACAGGGCAATCACCGAAAGGGTTGGGTCCGGTGTGGCAGTTGGCTGGCAGGCCTAATGTCCGGTCAGGTGGAAGAAAGATGGGACATCTGAGCAGAACCTGAAAAGTGCGCCCTGCTGGATTTATGGAAGGAGTTTCCAATTATGCAGACCGTTAGTGTATCACATGTCGCCAAATCGTTTGGCACTACCCATGCCGTGGTTGACGTTTCCTTTGACACTGAACGCGGTGAGATCTTTGGCCTGATGGGCCCCAACGGCGCCGGCAAGACCACCACCATTCGGATGATGCTCGACATCTTTCGACCCGATCGTGGCACGGTGTCCATTCTGGGCGGACCGATGACCGAAGAAAAAAAGAACCGCATCGGCTACATGCCAGAGGAACGCGGCCTCTACCAGGATATTCCCCTGGAACGCTGCCTCCTATACCTGGCGTCGCTGAAAGGCCTATCACCCGCGCAAGCCCGGACCCGCCTGGCAACTCTTCTGGAGCGCTTTGAACTGGCTGCTCACCGGGGCAAGAAGGTCAAGGAGCTGAGCAAGGGAATGCAGCAAAAGGCGCAGATCATCAACACCATCCTGCATCAACCGGAACTGGTCATCATCGACGAGCCGTTCACCGCCCTCGACCCGATCAACACCCAACTGGTCAAAGATCTAATGCGGGAACTGCGCGAGCAAGGAGCGACCATACTCATGTCCACCCACCAGATGCGCCAGGTGGAAGAGTTGTGCGACCGCATCCTGCTGATCGACGATGGGCGGGATGTGCTCTATGGAGAACTCGATAAGATCCGCCGCCGCGCGGCCCAATCGAGCAACGCCATCCTGGTACGCACCGCGGGAGAACTCCCTGCTGTAGCAGGTGTGGAACGAGTCTCACCCCACAATGACGCTGTCAGACTGACCCTGGCCCATGGCACTGCCCCTCAGCAAGTCCTGGCAGCGCTGATGGCGCAGGGCGCGATCCTCGAAAAGTTCGAAATCGCCATACCCACTTTGGACGAGATCTTTATCCGCGTGGTCAAGGAAGGGCAGCGTCCTGAGCCTGCCGAAGGGCAGCGTCCTGAGCCTGCCGAGGAAAAAGTCCTATGACCGCATTCTTGCGTATCGCCGTACAGGAATACAAGCGCATCGCTCTCAAGCGGAGCTTTATCCTTGCTCTGTTGAGCGTTCCCCTGATGATTGGCCTCAACGTCGGGTTCGGCTTGTTCCTGGAATCCAGCGAAAAGGACAATTCACCGGTCGGCTATGTCGATCACGCCGATCTGTTGGCCAACGCCATCCCCGCGCCCGTGAGCGGTTCCAGCAAGCCGGTCGAGTTCATCCCCTTTTCTACCGAGGATGAGGCGCGCTCGGCCGTGGAATCGGGAGAGATCCAGGCCTATTATGTAGTGGCTGCCGACTATTATTCTTCCTCCCGCATCGACCTCGCCTACCTGGAGGAACCCGGCCGGAACGCCACTCGCCAGTTTTACGACCTTGTCCGAATCAACCTGCTGTCCGATCAACCGTCCGAGATCGCCCTTCTCGCCGTCGGCAGCACAGACATCATCGTGCGCTCACTGGACGGCAACCGCCAGGTCCCAGGCGGCGGACCGACATTCGGTCTGATCATGCCGCTGCTCATCAGCATCGCCTTTCTCTTCCTACTCCTCATGAATTCGGGATACATCCTGCAGGCGCTAGTCGATGAGAAAGAGAACCGCACTATGGAGGTACTGGTCACTTCTGTTTCACCCTCTCAACTCATCAGCGGCAAGATCATGGGCATCGTAGCCGTCGGCCTCACCCAGCTCATTGCCTGGACCGTCGTCTGTCTCCTGGCGATCTTTGTCGCCGGCAGTGCTGGCGTCACCTGGTTTCAAGACGCCAGCCTCGATTGGGGAATCATCGCCGCCACCGCCACAATAGCCATCCCCTCTTATGTCCTGGCATCAGCTCTGATGGCGGCCATCGGCGCGACCGTGGTGTCAGCTCAGGAAGGCCAGCCAACGGGGGCGCTATTCTCCGTGCTCCACCTCGTTCCCATCTATCTGGCTTGGGCGATTGTCGAGACGCCAGATGCGATCCTGCCGACCGTTCTGAGTTTCTTACCGTTCACTTCGCTCGTGACGGTCAGCCTGCGGAACCTATTTGGAGTCGTGCCCTGGTGGCAGGTTGCCGCCAGCGTCTCCATTCAAACCCTATGCGCTGTAGGAGCGCTCTGGTTAGCCGGTCGCGCCTTTCGCCTGGGCATGCTGCGCTACGGCCAGCGCCTCAACTGGCGCGAGCTGATCAAAGCGAGGTCGTAATGAATAAGACAATGCTCGTCCTGCGTCACGAACTCGTCACCACGCTCAGGCGCCGGTCGTACTTGCTGCTGGCCTTTGGTATCCCCCTGCTGGCCATCCTGATCTTTGGAGGGTTTTCCATCCTCAAGAACGACTCGGCCGGCGACCAGGACGCACCACCAGAAACAGAGACGTCCGAGCTAGAGGTCGAAGGATACGTCGACCAGAGCGGATTGATCAGCGTGATCCCAGAGAGTGTTACCCCCGGCCACCTGGTGGCCTACGCCGGCGAGGAGCAGGCCCAGCAGGCACTTGCGTCTGGCGAGATCGCCGCATACTATGTGATCCCCGAAAACTATATAGAGGTGAACGAGGTATTCTACGTCTATCCTGACTCACGCTCCCTGACCGACGATGGTCAACCTATGACGATGCTCTGGACTCTGCTGGTCAACTTGCTGGGCGGCGATGCCGAACTGGCCGGCCGGGTCTGGAACCCCATGGACCTGGAGGTCACTAACCTGGCTCCCGAGCCGGAACACGACCGCTTCTCTGGCGAGGATTGTTCGCGGCCCGGGTCCGCCTGCCAGTCAAACATCCTGATCCGCCTCCTTCCAATGGCGATGACGGTGCTCTTCTTCACCTTCTTTATGACCGGCTCCACCCACCTTCTCGGAAACATCAGCACCGAGAAGGAGAACCGAACCATCGAGATCCTAATGGTGTCGATCTCCCCTCAGCAGATGCTGGCCGGAAAGATCATCGGATTAGGAATAACCGGGCTGCTTCAGTTCGTTGTCTGGATAGGTACGATCTTTGCCTTGATCAGCCTCGGCGGACAGACGCTCAATCTTCCCCAGGAGTTCACCTTTCCGGCCTCACTACTGGTATGGGGGCTCGTGTTCTTCCTGCTCGGCTATGCCGTGTACGCAACTCTGATGGCGGGTGTGGGCGCCGTGGCGCCCAGGCTCAAGGAAGCCAATCAGGCCACTTTTGTGGTCCTATCGCCGCTGTTCCTGAGCTATTTGGTCGGCGTCATTGCGCCTACGACCGGCGCTTCCCACGCGGCGCTTCCAACCGCACTGAGCCTGTTTCCGCTGACCGCCCCGGTGGCCATGATGATGCGCCTGACCACCACCGGCGTGCCCTTGTGGCAACTGCTGCTCTCGGCCGGGTTGATGTTGATCACCGCCTATCTCATCCTCCGCGCCGTCGCTGCCATGTTCCGCGCTCAGAACCTGCTCTCCGGCCAGTCCTTCTCGCTCGGACGTTTCTTCGGTGCACTCTTGGGACGGACCTAGCACGCCGGCGGACCTTTGCTTTGTCCGTCTTGAACACCCGCAAGGCATCTGCCTGAAAGCGCAGGCTGGGAGCCGATCCTAGCCAAATTCTACCCCGAGCGTCAGAAGAGATTGTTGGCAATAGGGTAAGGAATCTTAACTAACTATTGTCCACCTTCCTCATCCCGTTTCGAGTTTGGCAGATGCGGAGAGCCTGACACCACCGTAGGTCACACCGCTGACTGGTATCCAGGGAGGGTGAAATGGATTTGGGTCACTTGATATCACTGATGGGTGACAATGCGCAGCGGTTGCGCGCCCTCGCAGAGGGCGTTTCCGATTATCAGGCACGCTGGAAGCCCGACCCGGCTTCCTGGTCGATCTTGGAGGTGGTGAATCACCTTCTTGACGAGGAGAAGGAGGATTTCCGAGCTCGATTGAACCTCGCTCTTTATCAACCTGATGAGCCCTGGCCCGGGATTGACCCCAAAGTACTTGTTCAGTAACACCTTGGTCCTTTTGTGACCGCTCTGCGCGTGAATCACCACTCGAAACGGAAAGTTATTCCTCAAGTGCGAAGGTTGGGTGACACAACGCCGCTACAATGAGCAGAACCCCGGTGAATCCATAGACGATTTTCTTGCCGCCCGGGAGGCGTCGCTCCTTTGGCTGAAAGGTCTTTCATCACCGAACTGGGAGGCCGCCTATGACGCTCCATTCGGGCAGATCACAGCCGGGGACATCTTTGCCGCCTGGGTGGCACACGATCTGTTGCACATGCGCCAGCTTGTGGGACTGCATTGGGCCTATGCGAAGAGAAAAGTCGACCCATACCGGACGGATTATGCCGGAACCTGGTAGTGAGCCAGGAAAAGGATGCCAAGACTGACGGTTCGCTTGGCCCGTAGAATCAAACCCGACTCTTCACTCACTCGAGGCCGGCCTCCGTCTCTTCATCACATTCAATCCGCCGTTCCGGGCCACCTGGTCGTTGGGGGAATCGCCGGTCTGGCGCTGAGAAGGTAGCGCCTTGGCACCGGCCAGGTGAGTTGGAGAGCGATCGGGCCCCTTATCTAGTGACAGTTTCATGGTCATTTCGTCGCCATGGTGGCGCACAAACGGAGCCTGGCTCAGAGTCCTCGACTGCTCAAGCCGGCCGAGCTGGCGGCGCCCTCCACTGCTGGTCACCTGACCAATGCGGAAATCCGCCATCTGGCTATCGGTGACACTCTTCCAAAGCACGATGCGTCTTTAGGTTTATTGCGATACACTGGGGACGATAGCGAATCGACAGGAAACGGATCCGGAAGACAGCGGACTGGGAATGGAGACAAGAAATGAAGAGCAGACTATCATCCAATGCCTTGTGGGCCGAACTCGTCCTCACAATCCTCACTCTGTTGGCCCTGAACGCCTGCACGCCGACCACGGACGGGGACGGCGCAGCGCCCACGCTGATGCCCCCGACCGCCCCGGCGGATGTGTCCGCAGGCGACGTCTGTGTGGACAAGAACACCGGCGCCAGCTTGAGCTACCAGGCGGCGGTCGAGATCGCCCAGGGTAGCGAGTGCCTCATGGAAGGTGGACAACTACAAGAGACTAACCTTTGTAACGAGGATACCGGCACCTGGTGGATCGATCTGGACCTGGAAACGCCCAACTGCAATCCGGCCTGTGTCGTCGATCTGACGAGCAGGACGGCCGAGATCAACTGGCGCTGCATGGGCGCCCTTCCGCCGCAGGGTACCGAGGAGCCGGCCACTCCGGCGGGTGAACTATCGGCTGTCGCCTGGTACGGCCACATAGTCAGCGCCCCGGCCGGCTCTGGTTTCGACGACTATCTGGTCGTGCTGCCCGATGGCACGGCCGAGATCGGCCTGACCGGCGCCGACGCCGAAATCGAGGCCCAGATTGCGGCCCTGCGGGACCAAGAGCCCCCGAACAACCACGCCCACTTTTGGGGTGCCCTCACCTGCGACTCGAACGACTATGGCGGGTGCCAACTCGTCGTCAGCCGCTTGCGCCCCGATGGGCCGGGTCCCTTTTTTGATCCCGACCCGATCGCAGGCTGGGTGGGGATTATCTTCAGCGGGCCGCCAGGGCTGCAGGTCGACGACTATTTCGTCTTGTTGGGCGACCTCAATCCCTGGTATGGCATCTGGAGCGCTGATCCCGCCATCAGCGATCAACTGGAAGAACTCCGCGACACCAGCACCATCATCCGGGTGTGGGGAGAACTGCTGGCCGGCGTCATGGACGGAAACGGCGCCCAGGTCCAGGTGAGCCGATACGAAATCGTGGCCGAGTCCGAGGACGCGGCGCCGCCGGCGCCCGAGTGGCCGGTGGCGGACGACGGCATGGAAACCTATCTCAACGAGGACTATTGGTATCAACTCAGAGTCCCGCCCACGGCGACCATCACCGAGAGCGGTGCAATCAGTTTCCCCGCCGAAGAACTGCCCGAAGGAGTGACGGCCGACGACTATCTGGCCCAACTCCAGGACCAATACGGCGGCAAGCTATGCGTGCACATCGAATACGGGCTGGGCTACATGTACATCTCGGCCCCCCCGAACACTGGCTTTCGCTACGTCCCTTGCGGCCTAACCGGGCTTGGCGCCGGTGAGACTGTGGAAAAGACTATAGAGGTCACCATCGCCGGACAAGCCTACACCGCTCAGGGGTTTGAATGGATCGGCAACATGGCCCCTTGCTTGCCACCGCGAGAGACCTTGGACTGCCACAGTGAGATGATGAGGATCGTCCTCGACGATGGCACCCAGATCGAGTACGGTTCTATGCATAAACCCCCCGCGACCTTTGCGGACTATCTCGCGAAAGGAAAGGCCACGCTGCTGCAGATCCTCGCATCCTACGAACCGACCCCTGCCCGGCCGTATTGAGACGCCCGTACTTTTTTTCAAGAACAACCTGGCGGTTTTGTGACCGTTCTACCCGTGAATCACCATTGAAAACGGAGAGTTATTCCTAAAGGGCCAGCACCTGAAGGGATGCCAGAGATTTGGCGGAACCTTTCGCATCTCTTGATCGTCTAACTGTAGTGATCATGAAAAAGCACAAGCGGAACCGATGAGAACATCAGGCACCGAGGCCATCCTGGGCTGCACCCTCGCCCTGGTGATCACGGCCGCTTGCACACCGACCTCGGATACCACCACCCCACCGGTGGTGGTCGTCGACGACGTCAACATCAACGTCACGCCGGACGCGGTCATCGACATAGAGTTCGTGAACGCCCGCGATGCTGCTCTGGCCAGCA
>DAOUVM010000180.1 GCA_030667645.1 Ardenticatenales bacterium
CGCGACACGTGGTGCCTCAGCCTATGACAATTCGGCCATGAATCGGTCCACGACCGCTCCAACCTCCTCTGGGCTCTCCAGTGCCATCATGTGCCCCCCTCCTTCGATGATTTCTAGCCGAGCTCTGTCAATGTTCTCTGCAAGGTATCGGGAGAATCTGAGCGGGGTCAACCGGTCGGCCGTTCCGCCGACAACCAGCGTGGGGGTCTGAATTCGTTCCAGTTGATGCCGGATGTCGAATCTATCACAGGCTCGATAATCACCCAGCAGCACAGCCGGATCCGTTTCCCTGATCGCCTTGAGTCCCAACTGCTTCAGATCGTCGGTCGCGGCCGGTCCAAAGGACCAGTCAACCACCAGGCCCACGGTGGCCTCGAAATCGTTCGGAATGCCATCCAGCACGGCCGGAGCGACCCGCAATTTCGCACCCGTGCCAATGAGGATGAGCCCTGCCACCCGCTCCGCGTGGTCAAGCGCCATCACTTGAGCAATCGCGCCGCCCATCGAGTGGCCGCCGACCACCATCCGCTCTACCCCCAGCAGGTCCAAAAACGACACGACATCCCTGGCGTATTGCCCGATGGCCTCCCTGCCCGGTCCTTCCGACCGGCCGTGACCGGGCAGGTCTGGCGCCAGGACCGAGACACCGGGCAGGCGTCGCAGTTGGCGCGGCCAATGGAGATGGCTGCCCCCGGCCCCGTGGATCAGGAGCAGGGCCGGCCGGCCCCGAGTTGATGACCGGCTCTGTGCGTACCAGATTCGATTCCTTGTGCCGTCAGCAAAAGGAGCCATCGAATAGCATACTCGGCCGGCCTCTCGTCGGCGGCCGGGATCAGAGCCTCTCTCAGCTAGTAAGCCACCGAAGCCTGGCTGTCCACGTTGCCGGCCGCGACCCGATACGCCTGACCGTAAGCGTGGTACATGACCAGAACAGAGTAGAAACTCGTAAACAGAACGCCGCATCCAAGGGCAATGCTACCCAGGCTGGCGACAAATTGGGCCAGGAGGGTGACGACTAGCACCATCAGATAGGCACCCAGGTTATCCCGGACCATGCCGAATACCTCGCCAAACCGCAGCGCGGCGCCAAACTCCCCGGTGACCGCATAGTGGGTTAGCGCGGCCGGCATTACCAGCGCCAGAGCCAGACTGTACAGCATGATGACAAGTCCAACGCAAGACGCAAGCACGATCGCAAGAGTGAGGGGGGCATTCCCACCCGAATCGGAAAGAGGAATGGCTATGATCCCGATACAAGCCCCCATCAAGATCGCCGGCAGCGACCAGACAAAGGCCACGATCCCGCTCATGAAACCCTCAATGATCTTTCTGCCCCAGTCATCCCATTCCGGCAAGGGCTGCGGATGTCCCTTCGCCACGCGGCGGGCGACCTCCATCCCATACCCGATGATGGGGATAAAGCCAATGCCCGTGAGCGCCAATACCGCCCCAATGCATACCTTCTTGAGCCAGTCCTCATCCTGGAATACGAACCCAAATGCCAGACCGATATCCATCTGTGGCCTCCTTTTGCGCTTGGCAAGAATAGCAAGAGTGCTGGCACACTCCGAAAACATTGTAGCACAAGCGCTGCAGAAAACAACACTCTGATGGAGATGGTGGAAAAACTAGCGGGGCACCGTCCCCTCGGCAGTTCCGCTGCTACGAAAGGAAAGCTGGCAGGATTGCGGGGGGGGGGGGTGCAAAACGCCCCCCATCTCTGCCATCCCGTCGCGAGAGCCCTTTCTTCAACACCCTCACCGTTGTCAAATTGACCGGCCAAGGCCTATACAGAGCGGCCGCATTCGCCTCTAGTGTTTGACGGGACGGAATGGCTGTCCTTCAGGTCTCTGAATTCCGCTGCTCACCTTGGCGGTCACCAAGCAACTGAAACATGTCCTGTCGGTAGGCATCAAAGGCGGAGCTTCCCTTCTCTGTGAGCGAAAGCATGGTGTGAGTCCGCTTGTTTTTGATCTCCTTCTTGACCTCGATATAGCCTGCCTCTTCCAGTTTGCTCATGTGGGAGGAAAGGTTGCCCCAGGTCAAGCCCGTGCGGCTCAACAGAAATACAAAGTCGGCCCTCCTGACTATGCGCAGGTAGGCAAGCATCTTGAGCCGGGCAGGCTCGTGCGCGATGCGATCAAGCTCGGGCTGTACGTCTCCGTCACGCTCTTCTTCCAGGATCATGCGTTCTCCTCAATCACCGGAAGTGGATATTTCCGTAAAAAGCGAACCAGCACCACCAATCCCAAAAGCACGACAAGGGCGCCGGCCGCAATGACGGAAAGGACAAAGGTATCCAAGGTGGAGATCCTGTCGTTGAGGGCTTGACCGCCGGCAAAAGCGACAAAGAGTATCATCGCGTATGCATACAACCGATTTGCACCAAGCAGATAGGCGCCCACACAGATACCGGTCGCAAGCACCAGACCAAGCATGCCGAGTGAATAATTGGCCAGGAAGCTGCCTCCCGCGCTCACCGCTAGCAGGACACCAGCAAGAGCAGCTACCCCGAGAAGGATCAAGAATATGGTGAGATTCCTCAGTCTATTCTCCACTTTCTGGCTGGGTTCGATAATACCAATCCGCGGGACCGTGAGAAACCTCTTTCCCAGGTACCATATCGCCCAAGCAATCGGGCCAAGCAGAGCCACCAGCCCGGGTAGTTTGTCGACCAGCAAAACGCCCCAGCCCAGAAACACGAAACCGATGGCAATGTCCGCCAACCCATCCTCATGGTAGGACATGTACGCTTTGCGTTCGATTTCCTTCACATCAAGATCACAAGACATCCTAACCTCCTTCCTATTCCGAGAAACCTATTTGCCCTGCCGTGTTGTTTGCCGTGCAAATGACACTGTCATAATTATATCGCGGTCTTTAATGAATGTCAAGGGGGGTTGGGTCGAAAAGGGCGCTTTTTCTGGACACCGCACAATGGCCGGTTGACGGCGGAGCGACCATGAGCTAAACTGGCAGCCACCCGCAGGAGGATTCTGGAACTGCCTCCTTTGCGTGATGTTGCTCGCGGGCGGACAGTCATATCCATCCCAGGCATGGCAGGAGGAGATGATGATGTTTGATTTTTCGGATCGAACCGTTATTGTCACCGGCGCGGCCGGCAACCTGGGGAACGCCGTCGCCAGAGCTTTCCGGGTGGCCGGCGCGACACTCATCCTGGTGGACCGCGCCCCTGATCGACTGCAGCGCCATTTCCCGGACCTGGTGGATTCCCCCGACCACTGGGTAGCTACGTCGGTTGATCTGAACGACCCAGAGGCGGTCGAAGCAATGGTAGAGACGGCGGTGGCTCGTTTCGGCCGGGTGAATATACTGGTCAACATAGCCGGGGGTTTCCGCGGTGGAACACCGGTCCACCAGACCACCTCTGAGACCTGGGACTGGTTGTTCAATCTGAACGCCCGCACCGTGTTCATCGCCAGTCGTGCTGTCATCCCCCACATGCTGCAGCAAACGGGCGGGAGGATCGTAAACGTGGCGGCGCGCGCAGCGCTCAAGGGGGGAGCCAATATGGCTGCCTACAGTGCGTCAAAGAGTGCCGTGGTGCGCCTCACTGAGAGCATGGCGGCCGAACTCAAAAAGGACGACTTGAACGTCAACTGTGTCCTGCCTAGCACCATCGACACCCCTCAGAACCGCCAGGCCATGCCCAATGCCAACTATGACCGCTGGGTGAAACCCACCGCCATTGCCGACGTCATCCTCTTCCTGGCCTCTGACGCCGCGCGCGCGGTGAACGGCGCGGCGCTTCCCGTATACGGAAAAGGTTAGCACAACAACAGATCCTGGATGGAACGAGTCCACAGGTTAGGAGACAGATCATGGACCAGACCGGCCTGGCGACCGAACCCACCACCATCGTCATCTTTGGCGCGTCGGGCGATCTGACGCGACGCAAACTGGCGCCTGCGCTGCACAGCCTCGCGTGCGAGGACCTACTGCCCCCCTCCTGCCAGGTGATTGGAGTGGCGCGCAGTTCGCTCTCTGATGACGAGTTTCACGGCCGGCTGTATGGGGGCGTAGAGGAATATGCGCGGCTCAGGCCGGGCCTCTGCGAACGCTGGCCCGGCTTTAAGGGTCGGCTCTCCTATCTTGCCGGAGGCTACGATGATCCCGAAACCTATCGACGCCTGGCGGAGCGATTGACCACCGGCAACCGGCTCTATTACCTGGCCACGCCACCCGTGCTTTATCCTCTGGTCATCGAGCAACTCGGCCGCGCCGGACTGGCTCAAGCATCGTGCCGGCACGACTACTGGACGCGCATCATCATTGAGAAACCCTTTGGACACAACCTCGCGAGCGCCCGGCTCCTCAACCAACAGGTTCACGCCGTTCTCGACGAAACAGAAATCTACCGCATTGACCACTACCTGGGCAAGGAGACTGTGCAAAACATCCTGACCTTCCGCTTTGCCAACGCCATCTTTGAACCACTGTGGAACCGGAACTATGTGGACCACGTGCAGATCACGGTGGCCGAAAGCGTGATGGTAGGGCGCCGTGCCGGCTATTACGACAGGGCGGGCGTAATGCGTGACATGTTTCAGAATCACATGCTCCAACTGCTGACCTTGACGGCCATGGAACCCCCGGCCGTCTTTGATGCCAATGCATTGCGAGACGAAAAGGTCAAAGTGCTGCGGGCGGTCCGATCGGCAACCTGTCTGGTGCGCGGCCAGTATCGCGGCTACCGCTCCGAAGATGGCGTGGCGCCGGACTCTCAGACACCTACTTTTGCCGCTCTTGAGCTACTCGTGGACAATTGGCGCTGGCACGGCGTCCCCTTTTATCTTCGATCCGGGAAAGGAATGGCGGCCAAAGCCACCGAGATTGCCATCCACTTCAAACGTGTGCCCCATCTGGTTTTCCCCCTGCCGCCAGGGGAGCGGATTCCCTCCAACATCCTCTCCCTGTGCATTCAACCGGACGAGGGCGTACATCTGCGCTTTGAAACCAAGCAGCCCGGCGCCGGAATCAAGACCCGTTCGGCGGACATGGAGTTCCACTATGCCCAGGGCTTTGGAGATGCCACCCTCCCAGACGCCTACGAGCGGCTGCTGCTGGACGCTATTCAGGGGGATGCATCTCTCTTTGCCCGCGCCGACGAGATCGAGCTGGCCTGGGGATTGACGGACCCGATTCTGACTGCCTGGAAGGAATCCAACACGCCCCCGCTGACAAGGTACGACGTGGGCAGTTGGGGGCCGATTGAGGCGGACAACCTGCTGGCCCGGGACGACCGGACTTGGTTCTGCGGATGTCTCCACGACGGCGGATAAAGCAGTTGCCAGGTAATCGTCCGCCAACAACTATGGTGATTTGAGAAGGAATCTTTCTGCAAAGCGAGAACAATAGGAGCAGAAAGAAGGTTTTGGGACGCTGATCATCGAACGTCGATTAGCCTCCAAAAGCATTATGGGGTACAATGAGTTATGGTAGCGAGAATCTGGAAGGGGCGTTTGTGCCAACCGAAAATCCGCACCTGAGCGTACAGAACGTCTCGCTCAGTTTCGGGGGCATCCAGGCATTGATCGATGTCAGTTTCGACGTGCAGCGAGGCGAGATCCTGGCCATCATCGGCCCCAACGGCGCTGGCAAGACATCCTTGTTGAACTGCCTCAACAACTTTTACCACCCAGACAGCGGCCGGATCCTCTTTCAGAGCCAGGACCTCACCCGCCTATCGCCGCACCGCATTGCCCCATTAGGAATCGCGCGCACGTTCCAACACACTGCCCTCTATACCGGCCTCAGCACGCTGGA
>DAOUVM010000085.1 GCA_030667645.1 Ardenticatenales bacterium
CGCAGGTCAATTGTCTTTAGGTAGCGACGGCAGTTGCTACATACGTACAGGCGGTGGGGGCCGTTCTGTTCGGCATAGTACGACAGTTGGGAATGGTCGTTGCTGTCGCAGAACGGGCAGCCCAGTCGCCTAAAGAGCCATTCATTGTTGCAGCGGGAGCAGAGCAGATAGCGCGCTCCCTCCTCTTGGGCGCTGAGCGAAGAAAAGTCCGGTTGCCCACCACAGATCGGGCAATACCCCCGGCGCCACCCTTGTTCGTCCACGAGAGGGGCATAGGCCTCGGCGTATCCGCGCAAGAATGGCCGGAGCGTGTGCGTGAGGGCAAAGGCGTTCAAGCCCGATGGATCCTCGTCGGCCAGACTCCCTTCCACCATGAAATGGGACACCCAGGTTGCCAGCTTTTCTGGACTCTTGTCCGGGATCTCGAGCAAGGCCGCCAGGCTGTCGGTCAGGTCTTGACGGTGGGCGGCCGCGATCTGGCAGACCTGGCGGTACAGGGCAGCAAACGCCTCCCAGTCGAGCGACAGTTCCTTTCCACTGACGAGGGGCAGCCCCTGGCGTCGTCGTCGGGTCGCTTCCTCTGCGTCGAGCGCCGATTCCACCGGAGGTAGGTTGGCTCCTATCTGCGCCTCTAACAGAGCGATTTGCAGGTCCAGTACCTCGGCCCACTCGGGCATTTCCTCTCTCCCCAGGCAGAGTTGTTCCAGGACTCGTTTATCGGTCGCGTGAATGGGCATTGTCTCTCCAGTTGTCAGGATTGCGGTTCGCAAGCGCTTGATGTTGCAGCGGAAAAAAAGTACAGGCCGGAGAGCATGCTCTCCGGCCTGTGTCAGAGGCCCTATCACCCATCGGGCGCCGGGTCTCCTTGCTCCTAGCCGGTCGCCTAGTGTCCTTCTTTCGCCGTCTCCGGGAAGATGGGCAGCAGGCGTGCTGCAAAGTACCAGGCCAGTGCTACCGCAGCCAGCACCCCAAACTGAACCGAGTATTCTATCCAGGAAGGCGAGTAGCTGGCTACCTCGGACACCGCGGGCACCGTGTACTGGGTCACCGCCTGCGCCGTGAGGGTGGCGTTAAAGCGGTTCATAAAGACGCCCACTATGGCCATCAGCGACACGATGAACAGTCCGCCCTGGCTCGCTCGTATGCTGGCCCTCGAAAAGAGGACGATCGGCAGGATGACGCCAATGATCGTCTCGATCCAGAACCAGATGCTTTGAGAGTCAAAGGCAAAGACGGCCGCCATATCGCCGGTAAACAAGAGGTCTCCGCCTCGCACGACGAGGTAGAACACCCAGATCCAGATTGACCCCTTGGCGAGTCCGCCCAGCAGGTCTACCTCGACATCGCGGCCGAACGCCTTGCTGCCGAGTATCCAGACAAAGATGGTCGCCGCCAGGCCCATGCCGATCGACGAAACGTAGAACAGCAACGGGAGGACCCACGTCCACCAGAGCTGATCCGTCTTGTTTGGTAGAGCCAGATAGAGGGTACCCAGAGTGGATTGGTGCAGGGTGGAGAGGGTAACCCCAGCGATGACCAGCGGGATGGTGATCGAGTGGATCGCTTTGACGATGTTGGGCTTGTTGAACCGCTCAAAGAGCATGGGCGCGAACTCGAGCGCCAACACGGTTGTGTAGAGCAGCACGCACCAACTGATCTCAAAGAGGGGCGAGTGGTAGTTCCAAAAGACCACAAAACCCCAGAATCGGTCGGGCCGGCCCAGGTCGATCAGCAGAATGACCAGCACCGCCGTATAGCCCAGCAAGCCGGTGAGAACGGATGCGCGGGCGAGCGGCCGGTACTGTTCCAGATTCAGGATGTAGATGACGGCAGCCAGAGTAAAGCCGGCGCCGGCAAACGCGATCAGGGAAAAGTCAAACCCGATCCACAGTCCCCAGGGAAAGGCATCCGAAAGGTTGGTCGTGGCGCCCAGGCCGACGACGAGCCGATAGATCCCCGTGCCAACGCCGAGCAAGGCCACCAGGGCCAGAATCGCCAGGACAATCTTGCCGGTCGTAGATGGTTTGCGCATAGCCAAGGTTGTCATGGTTATCCTTCCTCCTCTGCGGCTTGACTCTTTTTCTTGGTTAGCCAGTAGAGGCCACTCAACACGCCGACGGCGGCGGCTAGCGTCACCGGGGTCGCATTCATGATGACAGAGCTAGCGTAATCCATTGGCTCTCCATCAAGCATGGGGAAGCCGAGTTCCTCAAAGGGAACAGGGGAGATGTAGAGCCAGGAGGTTCCGCCGGCTTCCTTTTCGCCATAGATGTGCCCATGGTACTTGTGCGGGCGGGCGTTGATGCGACGGTGAGCCTCGCTGATCATCTCGTGCCGGGTGCCCATGGTGAGCGCATCGGTCGGACATGCCTTGACGCAGGCGGTTTCGTATCCCTCTTCCGCCCGGTCAACGCAAAAGGTGCATTTGCGGATCAATCCCAGTGGCTTGTCCCACTCAAAGCTGGGCACGCCAAAGGGACAGCCGTACTGGCAGTAGCGGCAGCCGATGCATCGGCTGGCCTCATAGACGACAGGGCCCTCGGGTGTCTTTGTCAGAGCGCCCACTGTGCAGACTGCCACGCAGCCCGGGTGTTCGCAGTGCATGCACTGCCGCTTGGCAAAGACCCACTGTAGCCTGTCAGCTTGTTCCACCTCGTTGAACTGGACCACGGTCCAGGTATCGGCCGAAAAGGACGGCGGGTTGTCATAGGCGCCCAGACACTTGGTCTGTTCGGCCGGGTTGTCGTTCCAGGATTTGCAGGCGACCTGGCACGAGCGGCATCCGATGCATCGAGTCAGGTCAACTAGTACGGCGCGACTCATTCTACACCTCCCTTCTTCACCCGAACAAGGAATGCCTTGTACTCGGGGATCGTGGTGTTCGCATCACCGACGTGCGGGGTGAGCTTGTTGGCGCTATCCCCAACACTGAGACCCTTGAATCCCCAGTGCCACGGCATGCCAATCTGGTGAACCGTCTTACCCATAATGGTAAAGGGCTTGAAACGCTTGGTGATGATCGCGGCCGCCTGGATCGAGCCACGCTTGGACTCTATCGTGACCACTTCGGCGTTGTTGATGCCCAACTCGGCCGCCAGTTCCACGCTCATCTCTATGAACATTTCCGGCATCAGTTCCACCAGCCAGGGCATGTTACGCGTCATCGCTCCCGCTTGCCAGTGCTCAGTGACCCGGTAGGTGGTAGCCACGATCGGATATTCATCCGGTGTGCCGAACTCATCCGGCCGCCAGATGGTGATGGCCGGGTTGTTCTGGGTGCCGGAGAACGGGTGCGGATTGAGCGGGCTCTCCATCGGCTCATAGTGCTCCGGGAACGGGCCGTCAGTCCGGCCGGGGCCAAAGATGTGAGCGAACCCTTCGGGCTTCATGATGAACGGATAGCGGGTCCCTTCCATGTTCATGGGCGCCCAACCGCCATCAGGAACGTCTCCCTCCCAATTGCCCTCCGGGCCGGTCCACCGAATGACAAAGTCCTCTTCGTCCCAGGGGTTGCCGTCCAGGTCTACCGAAGCGCGGTTGTAGATGATGCGCCTATTGATCGGCCAACACCAGGACCACTTGGAGTACAAGCCGATCCCAGCCGGATGATAGTCGACGTTGTCGCGCCACTTTTGGCGATTGCCGTCGGTTTCGTTGTAGGATTGGGTGTACAGCCAGTTCGAGGACGAGGTGCTGCCGTCGGCCATCAGGTGGCCAAACGTTCCCATCAGTTTGCCCTCGTCGTATCTGACCGATCCGTCGTCGTTCTTGATGGTCGTTTCGGCCCAGCCGTTGATCTCGCGCGAGACGAGGTCCACTAGACTGTCCGCACCGCGCGGCAGCGGGTTGGCATCGTACCATCCCTTCCAGCGCAGCTTGGTGATGGGATCGGGCACTGCGCCCCCATCTTTCTCATAGAGATCGACCAGCTCGACCATCAACTCTTTGATGATGTCGAGGTCAGGGAGCGCCTCGCCGAGGGCGTCGACGGCCTGCCAGCGCCACTGGCTCCAGCGGCCGCTGTTCACAACCGATCCTTCCTTCTCATAGGCCGCGGCGGCCGGTAGTGCAAAGACCTCGGTCTGGATGCCGGCCGCGCCTCCGGCCGCCGGATCCTGCCAGAACGCGCCGGTCTCTGTCTCCCACAGGTCCACCGATACCAGCCAATCGAGGTTCTTCAACGCCCCTCGCTCGGCGTTACTGTTCGGGCCACCAACGGCCGGATTCTGTCCCCAGCAGAACAGCCCCTTGATGTCGCCCTTGGCCATCGCCTCAAAGAGCGGAATGTGAGAATAGTTGGTGCCGGGATTGAGCTTGGGCAGCCACTCGTAGCCGAAATCATTGGCCTCGGTGGCATTGTCCCCGTACCAGGACTTTAGCAGGCTGACAAAGTACTTGGGGTAGTTTAGCCACCAACTGGCGCTCTTGGGGTCAAAAGTAGCGAATCCGGCCAACTTGGCATCCAGGTGATCCTGCAGCATAGGTTGCGCCGCGTTGGGCGGTGCCAGGTAGCCGGGCAAGATGTGGTACAGCAGGCAGTGATCAGTGGATCCCTGCACATTGGCCTCGCCGCGCAGTGCGTTGATGCCCCCGCCTGCCACGCCGATGTTGCCCAGCAAGAGCTGGAGAATGGAGTAGGAACGGATGTTCTGGGTGCCGTGGGTGTGCTGCGTGGTGCCCATGGCATACATGATGGTCCCGGATCTCCCTCTCGGTCCAGAGCGATGGGCATAGGTCTCACAGACCTGGAGGTAGATCTCCAGGTCGGTACCGGTGACGCCACAGACCGTCTCGGGATCGTATCGCTCGAACTGCTTTTTGAGGAGTTGAAAGACACAGTTGGGGTCCTGGAGCGTCGGATCCTTGAGCGGGATGCCGTTCTGGTCCTTTTGCCACGTCCAGGTGGATTTGTCATACTTGCCGAAATTAGGGTCGGCATCGCCGGGACTAAAGCCGGAGAACTTGCCGTCCAGATCGGGCGCACCTTTGAATTCGGGGTCTATCAAAAAGGCGGCATTGGTGTATTCCCGAACGTACGTCATGTTGTACCGGCCGGGGTTCTGTTCCATGTCCTTGAGCACCCACCGGATCATCCCACCGACAAACGCAATGTCGGTGCCCGACCGCATGGCGGCATAGATGTCGGCCTTGGATGAGGAACGGGTTAGGCGGGGATCGACGGAGATGAGGGTGGCGCCATTCTCCTCCATGGCCTTGGTGACCCACTTGAAGGAGATGGGGTGGTTTTCGGCCGCGTTGCTGCCGATAATCAGGATACAGTCACTGTTCTGAAGATCACACCAGTGATTGGTCATTGCTCCTCTACCGAACGACTCTGCCAGAGCCGCAACAGTGGAGCTGTGTCATATGCGCGCCTGGTGTTCAATGTACACCAGGCCCATTGACCTCAATGCCTTGACCAGCAACGCACACTCTTCGCTGTCGAGGGCAGCGCCCCCGAACGATGCGATTGCTTCGAGCCGGTTGACCGTTCGCCCTTGATCATCCTGGGCAATAAAGTTTTCATCACGCGTGGCCTTGACCCGCTTGGCAATCTCGCTGATTGTCCAGCCCCAGTCCTTTTCCTGCCAGGTGTCACTCCCCGGCGCTCGATACATGGGCTTGGTCAGTCTCTTGGGGTTGGGCTTGCCGTCGACTGTATTGAGCTGCGCCAGGGCCATCCCCTTGCTGCACAAGCTCCCCCGATTGATGGGGTGGTCGGGGTCTCCCTCCAAATTGACCACCAGACCATCCTGGGCGGCCACAATGGCGCCACAACCTACGCCGCAAAAGCAGCATATAGTAGGCGTCTCGCCGATCGGTTTGTGCAACGGGTAGCTATATGCACCCGTTGCCAGGGCGGTTCCCGAGGGAAGAAATAGCCCCCCGGTTGCCACCCCAGAGATCTTGAGGAAATCTCTTCGGCTTAGATCCATTATTGATCTACCTCCTTGATACCTGCAACACTAGATGAAAAGAGTCAATCGTCAGGTCTCCCGTGCACACTGGCCGGAACGCGAACTGCGCTCATTACCCCGATCTTGAGCCGGGGCGCAGGTGCCAGTAGTGCCGCACAAGGGCGCTCGTAAAGAGTCTGAATGGGGAGGCATCTGTCTGGCATGGGTTGGTTCGATAGTCACCTCCTGGGTGCTTGCCATCGACCGGGGGCAAACGCGGCATATGTTGGGGGCCCACCCGGTCATTTCTCTCAACGACGTTTTTTCCTCTTGTGGCTCGTTCGACGGTCCGAACCACTGCCTACCTATGTAGTATAGGAGGCGGCTATGGATTGTCTATGGCTAGTTTGAGCCATTTGCCACCGCAGGACAATGGGCGGCAACTGGGGATGGATCCCGGCCCGATGGCCCCGGGCAGTGGCTGGATACGAGGTCAGAAAACAGAAAGAGCCCTCCGCTTCTGGCGGAGGGCTCTTTCTGTTTTACTGTCTATGATGAGGTCTAGATCTTTCGCACGTTGGTGGCCGACGGGCCTTTGGCGCCTTGCTCAACTGAAAACTCAACGCGGTCGCCTTCCACCAAGCTGCGGAACCCGGCCCCTTCAATGGCAGAGTGATGCACAAAGACATCATCCGCTCCCTCTCGAGCTATAAACCCATAGCCCTTTGCATCGCTGAACCACTTGACGGTTCCGTTCTCCATCACACTCTCACTCATGTCTCAAGGTCTCCTCTCGCCCTGAACAAAAAAACACGTGCCGCATTGTCTGTTCCAGGTGCAAAAGAAAACCGCTCAGCGAGCAAGCCTGGGCGGGGTGTTCTTATCATCCGAAACATAACCTGCAACATCCTATTGCAGACAATATAACCTATTTTCTCGACCTAGTCAAGTCGAGGCCTGGCCTCGAACACAGACTGTTCTTTGCGACCATATCAAGGGATTGCGGGGATGTTACGAACCCTCGGAGGTTGCGTCGGACTCTGCAGCCAGCGCCAAGCGATCTTCTTCGAAAATCGGCAAAAGGCTCGCGGCCAGATACCAGACCAGGAGAACGCCCGCCAATACACCGACCTGAACCGCAATCTCAATCCAGTGGGGCGAATAGCTGGCTCCTTCTGCCACCTTTTGACCAACGAGTACTGTGTTAAAGCGGTTGAGCACGGTTCCCAGAGTGACCAGCAGCGCGGTGCCCAATAGTCCCCACTGGCTCTTGCGCACCTGAGGTCGCGCAAAGAGGACGATAGGTAACAGTACGCCGACAGCCAACTCGGCCAGGAACCAGACGCTCTGCGGGCTAAAGGTAAAGGCTTCTCCCAACTGCCCGGCAAAGAGCAGGTCTTGCACCTTGAGCAACAGGTAGATTCCCCAAACAAAGATAGAGGCCTTGCCCATGCCCTCCAGAACGCTCATTGCCTCTTCCGACATCTTGCGCCCGAATACCTTATGGCCCACCAGCGTCACCAGGATGACTGTGGAGAGCCCCATGCCAACGGAAGAGATGAGGAAAAACAGCGGCAACATGGCGCTGTGCCACAGCGTGTGCAGTGTGGTTGGCATGGCCAGGTAGAGAGTGCCCAGCGTGGATTGATGCAGCATGGAGAGCGTGACTCCGATGATGGCTATCGGAACGACAAAGCGGTGGATGGCGTGACCGATCTTGGGCTTTCTCAATCCTTCAAAGACAGCCGGGGCAAACTCTAGTGTCAATACGATCGTGTAGAGCAGAATGCACCAGCAGATCTCAAACAGGGGAGAGTGGTGGTTAAAGTAGATGAGAAAGTGGTAAAAGCGGTCCGGCCGTCCCAGGTCCACCAGCAGGATCACCAGCACCGACATATACCCCAGCCAACCGGTTAGCAGAACCAGACGTTCAATTGCTTTGCACCGGTGCTGACTAAAGATGACGATCAGCCCACAAAGCGTAAAGGCGCCTCCGGAAAAGGCAATGAGGGCAAAGTCAAAGCCAATCCACAGCCCCCAGGGGTAAGCGTCTGACAGATTGGTGGTGGCCCCCAGACCGGCGAACAGGCGGTAGATTCCAGTTACAATCCCCAGGAGCGTCAGCGCACCTAGAATCCCGAGGGTGATCATGCCTGTGAGGGAAGGTTTCTTGATTTTCATTGCAGCGGTTGTCATGAGGCTTTCTCGTTTCCTTCCGTAAGGTTTTTACCGAACCAGTGGATCCCGCTGAATATTGCCAGGGCCATGGTGGCGACGACGGGGGTGGTGTTCATCACGTTGACACTCCCCTGCGCCAGCGGCTCTGATCCGAGGTCTGGCAGCCCGAGTTTTTCAAAGGGAACGGCCGAAAGAGCAAGAACAGAGGTCCCTCCTCCTTCTGTCTCGCCGTAGACGTGGTCCACGTAACGGCCGGGATTTTGCCGGATGCGGTCGTGAGCCTCTTGCAGTATCTCGGCCCGAGTACCAAACGTAATGGCCTCTACCGGGCACGCCTCGGCGCAGGCCGGAATCTGTCCCTCGGCCAGGCGATCGGCGCAGAACGTGCACTTGCCAATCAGTCCCA
>DAOUVM010000049.1 GCA_030667645.1 Ardenticatenales bacterium
ATGTCCACGCCCAATGCCTGAAGCTTGAGCCGGGCGATCCGATTATCGATTTCTTGGGGAACAGAGTGGACGGCTTTTTCCAGGCTGTCTCCCTGCTGGACAATGTACGCGGCCGCCAGGGACTGGTTGGCAAAGCTCATATCCATCACGCTGGCGGGGTGCCCTTCAGCCGCTGCTAGATTAATCAGCCGGCCATCGGCCAGCAAGAATAGGACCCGGCCGTCGGGCAAGGTGTACTCTTCTACGAACGGCCGGAGGCGGCGTGGGTCACCGGTCGAAATCTCGCGCAGGCCAGGGATGTTGATCTCTACGTTAAAGTGACCAGAGTTGCTGATGATTGCGCCATCCTTCATGGCTTTCATGTGGTGGGTGTCGATGACGTTAATGTCGCCCGTAGAGGTGACAAAGATGTCTCCTATCGGGGCCGCCTCGATCATCGGCATCACCCTAAAACCGTCCATCACTGCCTCGAGCGCTTTCAGAGCGTCCACCTCGGTCACGACCACGTTTCCGCCCAACCCCTTGGCCCGCATGGCGATGCCGCGGCTGCACCAGCCATAGCCTCCAACGACGACCGTCTTGCCGGCGATAAGGACGTTTGTTGCGCGGATAATACCATCCAGAGTCGATTGCCCGGTTCCGTAGCGGTTGTCAAAGAGATGTTTGGTCAGCGCGTCATTCACTGCCACTACCGGGAAGCGCAGTGCACCGTCCTTGGCCATCGCCCGCAGGCGGATGACGCCAGTAGTCGTCTCCTCGGTTCCGCCCACTATGTTGCCGATCAACTCGGTGCGATCCTGGTGCAGGACGCTGACCAGATCAGCTCCATCATCCATTGTGATGTGTGGCTTTTGGTCAAGCACGGCGTGGATATGCTCATAGTAGGTTTGATTGTCCTCCCCCTTGATGGCAAAGACAGGGATTTCATAGTGGTGAACCAGCGCCGCGGCCGTGTCATCCTGGGTGGAGAGTGGATTACTGGCGCAGAGCATCACCTCTGCGCCACCCAACTGGAGGGTGTGAGCGAGGTTGGCGGTCTCGGTCGTGATATGCAAGCAACCGCTTACGCGTACCCCTTTGAGAGGCTGCTCGGCCTTGAATTGCTGCTGAATTAGCTTGAGTACGGGCATCTCTCGGGCTGCCCACTCAATCTTGCGTCGGCCGCCAGGGGCCAGGTCCAGGTCTCTCACGTCATAGTCTGCCATTGGATAGCTCCTTGAATCTGAATTGGTAATCGTCGAGGCGCAAAGCCGGACCCGCTATGCATCTCCTCTCGCCAGGGCATCCAGAGCGCCCTCGTCATCAAAATGCTGCCGGAAGCGGGCCGCAAACTCGACCGGGGAGTAGCGATGGCTCTGAGTGCCGACCTGGCCCATTACGTAGGCTGCGGCCAGGCTTCCCATCCGGCCGGAGACATCCCACGGTAGCCCCAATGAATACCCGCGCAATAGTCCGCCCCGGAAGGCATCACCCACCCCCGTGGGATCGGCAATGCGGGTGGGCGGCACGATGGGTATCTGGTGCTCCTCGCCTCCAACTCGCAGATTAGAGCCCCGATCTCCCATGGTGATGATCAATCCACCTGCCTGTGCCAGCACCTCCGCCTCTGTCCAGCCGGTCTTTTTCTGGATCATGTCAAACTCGTACTCGTTAACGATGAGCAGGAAGCAGTGCGCAATCCCGGCCGCCAGTTCTTCCGCGGTCAGCCGGATGACTTGCTGGCTGGGATCATAGACATAAGGGATTCCGAGCGCAACACACTCTTGGGCCCGGCCAACCATTGCGAGTGGATCGTCCGGCGATATCACAACCAGATCGGCGCGCCCGGCGGCGTGCTCGGCAATGGTAAGCTGATGAGCGAGAGCCATGGCGCCGGTGTAGAAGGATGCCATCTGGTTGTTGTCCAGGTCGGTGGTCACAAAAAACGACGCCGTGAAGAGATCCGGGATCTCTACAATCGCCCCGGTATCCACGCCCTGTGCTTCCAGCCAGGCCCGGTATTCCGCAAAGTCCTGCCCCGCTGTCCCCATCACCAGGGGGCGCTCACCCAGCAGTGCCAGCGTGTAGGCGATATTGGGGGCTACCCCTCCGCGCCGCTTTTCCATCGTATCTACCAGGAAGCTTACACTCAGATGGTCAATCTGATCGGGGAGGATGTGTTCCCTGAAACGGCCAGGAAACGACATCAGATAGTCAAAGGCAATCGAGCCGGAGATTATGATTCGCATGAAGCTGGTCCTTGAGCTGGAAGGACATTGCCGGGAAACAAAAAAACCCCTCCCAGAAAACATGAGAAGGGAAACCTGGTTGCCATTCTCTCATCTTCCAGAAACACTCTGCCGGATTTGGCACCTGGGCCGCATCATTGCTCTGGCCTGGTTGCCGAGGCTTCTCGGGGCCGGTCCCTCCACCTCTCTGGATAAAAGCTGTATTCGGCTGGCGAACGGGATGGTAGCATACCCGCAGATATCTGTCAACCTGGATTCTGCTGGACGCAGGTCTAGGCTGTCTTGCATGCCTGAAAAATTGAGGCCACACTGGTGATCACACCGCCCGGGCAGGAGTGGCCGAGAATCCCATTGTGTGTGTCATCCTGCGAGTCCCTCCGCGGTCGGGAATTACTGATGCCTGAAACGCTCGCGCAGAATGACCCAGAAGGCGCTCAGGCCGTCCGCTGGCCTGATCTTTTTTCCTTCCTCGTACGTGCGAGGCGAGTAAGAGACGGGCACCTCATGGATAACATAACCAGCCCGCCTGAGCTTGACCGGTAGTTCAAAGTCAAGATCAAAGTTCTCCCCGATCAGATTGAGCGATCTTAGAACGGAGGTGCGCACCAACTTGGTGGCAACCGCTACGTCGGACAAACGGGAGCCGCAGAGCAGGTTGGTGACGAGAGTCAGCACTCGCACCCCCCAGTAGGCAGTGGCGTATCTGTAGTTGCGTCGACCGCCCAGCACCCGGCTGCCAAACACGGCGTCTGCGTCCACTGTGATTGCCTTGTCCAGGAGGCGGGCCAGGTCGGCCGGATCGTACTCGGAATCCGCGTCCTGGATAACAGTGTATTCGCCGCTGGCGTGGGCAATTCCGGTGCGGATAGATGCTCCTTTCCCCAGGTTTCGCGGATGAAGGATCGCCCTGACATTGGAGGCACGCACCGACCCCAGTAGATCGCGCGTGCCGTCAGTGGAGAAATTGTCAACAACAATGATCTCCTTTTTCCACCCTGGAGCCAGGGTGACTTGCAGGACCTTGTCCAGTACCGCCAGGATCGAATCCCGCTCGTTGTAGGCACAGATAATGACAGACAGCTTCACGTAATACTCCTGCAACCTGACGAGTGCTCGCTCTACAGGAACTGACGGAGAAATCTGTGGAATTGATCCAGCATATAGTCCAACTGAGGCCGATCCAGTCCCGGATAGACACCGACGAAAAAGGTGCCCCTCATCGCTCGGTTGGTGACGGGCAGGTCACCGACCACGCGGCAGTTGATGTTGCGAAACCCTGGTTGACTGAGGATGTTGCCAGCAAAGAGCACCCGTGTCTCCACCTTGCGCGATTCCAGGAAGCCGGTGATGTCATGGCGGGTGAACGGGGCGTCGTCAGGCACGGTGATAGGAAAGGCAAACCAGGACGGGTCTGCCCTGGGCGACCAACGGGGCAGCGACACCAGATTCCGATAGGGTTCCAGGCCACTGTAGAGATGCTGGAAGTTGCGTTTGCGTGCGGCGATAAAGGCTGGCAGCTTTTCCAGTTGCGCCAAACCCAAGGCTGCCTGGATATCGGTGATTTTGAGATTGTACCCGATCTCCGTAAAGAGGTACCGATGGTCGTAGCAGCCGAGGTCCGGCACGTGCCGGAAACGGCGACCACACTTGCCGTCAGGTGGACTATCATAGCCGCAAAAGCAGTCTCGTCCCCAGTCGCGGATGGTGCGGCACAGTCGGGCCATCCGGGCGCTGTTGGTGAATACCGCCCCGCCCTCGCCCGTGGTGATGTGGTGGGCAGGGTAGAAGCTGAGCGTTGCCAGCCGGCCATATGTGCCCACCATCTGTCCGTCGTAACGGGCCCCCAGGGCATCACAGCAGTCCTCAATTACGAGCAGGTCGTGCTCCCCGGCGAACGCCATGATGCGGTCCATGTCGGCCGGGTTGCCCAGCGTGTGGGCCAAGAACAGGGCGCGGCTGCGCGAGGAAAGGGCTGCCTCCAGTTGATCTGGGTCCAGGTTGTAGGTGCCCGGCTGGCAGTCCACAAAGACGGGTACCAGTTGATTCTGGATGATGGGAGCAACAGTGGTAGGGAAGGCGGCCGCTGGGGTTATCACTTCATCGCCCGGTCGCAGACCGCTTTTCAGTTGCGGTGAGCAGATGGCGGCAATGGCGACCAGATTGGCGGATGAGCCCGAGTTGACCGGGATGATCTGCTTTGCCCCCAGGAATGAGCCCAGATTTTCTTCAAACTCCCGCGCATAGTGGCCGGCGGTCAGCCAGAACTCTAGTACAGCCTCCACCATGTTTGACAGTTCGACCTGGTCGTACACGCGGCCGGCATAGTGGACTTTTGTCTCGCCAGGGATGAACGGCCGGGTGCCATGCACCCGTTGAAAGTACTCGGCCACATCCCTTAGAATCCGCTCCCGCAGGATCTTGGTTTCCATTTGTGCTCGGTGGGTCGTTGCCGGCGACCAGGGTATTATCCATGGACTTCCGGAAGCAAACCTATCGGTGGAACGGCGAAGATTATACCACAGTCATTCGTCGTCGGGGGGGGACAGCGGAGTGTGACCCAGATTTGTGCGGCCGGTAGTAGGCTCTCCCGCCTGGCTCAGGCCGTCAGAGCAGCCTGTGTATGCGGCCAGGCGGCAAGATTGATCAGGGCGGCACTCTGGCTGTGAAACCGCTGCGATCAAGGATGCGGTTCGTTCTTGGGTTCGCCTTGCTGGAAACGCGACAGGTTGCGGAGCAATATCCTGCGTAGCAGCGCAGGGCGGAGCTCTCGCCAGGCCAGGCTCGCCCGTTCATCAAACATCCCCTCTCGGACTCGTCCATAACGCTCCTCGACGAACAGCCCGGTTATGGCGTCAATCGGCCCGGCTGCCTCCGGCGCGCTGCTTATCAGGACAGCCGCTCGCTCGTGGGGAGTTTGGGCGGGCAGCAATAGCGCGCCCAGCCAGCGGCCGAAGAGGCCCATCCGATAGTAGGTCTGGGCAGCGACGCTCACTCTGCCAACTGCTCTCCTATCTCTCAGAAAGATCGCGCCCCCTGCCACCAGCACTATCAGAAACGCAGCACCGGCCACGATCAGGCCGAGTCTCGAGGCCCATGGCCTGCGGGCTTGCGTTCCCTGATCCAACTCTTCCAGTCCGAGCCAGAACTCATCATCCAATGGGATCGGGTCTTCTTCCCTTTGGTTTCGCCCCCTGTCAGGAGCCTGGTCCTGTCCGGCGCCTCCTTGACCGGAAGCGGTTCGGACGATGGTTGGCTGGGCGGCGGTGGGCTCGAATTCCACCCACCCGTAGCCGGGGAAGAAGACCTCTACCCAGGTGTGGGCGTTGGTGCTGTAGACCCGAAACGTATCACGTTCTTCATCCAAGGTGCCGCGGGTGTACCCGGCCGCAACTCGGGCCGGAATTCCTTGGCTGCGAAGCATCACAGCCAATGCAGAGGCGTAATAGCTGCAGTAACCCTCCCTGGATTCGAACAGCAGATGCACCAGCGGATCTGTATTCGGTGGCGGCGCCTCAATCGCCTCGTTATAGAGGATGTTGGTTCGTAGCCAGTCGGTCAGTGCTTCTGCCTTGTCATACGGGCTTGGTTGGGGATCGGCAATAGCTGCCGCCAACTCGGCTATCCGCGGACTCGAGTTGGATGGGAGTTCCAAGTAGTGCTCCAGCACCCAGTCCGGGTAGACTGTGCCGGCTTGGCGCAGGGCGCTGTCGGTGGCGCTAGAGACTGAGCCCCATGCCCGGTAGCTCTTGCCTTCGTAGATGACATAGCGGGAGAGCGCGCTAAAAACGTCGAACGAGCCACTGTCCAGGTCAAGAACCGTGAACCGGGCCTGTTGGTCGGTCCCTACTGGCTGGTGCGGGAAATAGATTAGGCCGGAATCGACTAGGTAGCTGGTAAAGGTAGCAGTGATGACGTCTCGCTGGACATAATCGGGCAGCTCAAGCGGCCTGTCTGGAGGGACGATTACCCGGGTCTCGGCTGTGCTTGCCCATCCATCCCCGGTGAACGAGTCGTAGATCGTGCCGCGCCAGTAGCGACCCCCACTCGCCTGGACATCCATGATAGTCGACTGCGCAATCTGGCGTGGGCCGCCCAGAGCCAGCACCTTGCTGTAGGGGTCGGAGTATTCTCCGCCATAGGATTTGAGCGAGGCGAACAGTTGCGTCCAGCCATCCTGGATTCGCTGCCAGTTCATGTCCATCGGTTGCAGGGCATCCTGCAATGCTTCCCGGGCCGATACATTGGGCACGATCCAGGCGACCGGTGTCGTCAGAAGCGCAATCAGAAAGCCGGCTTGCAGGAAATCCAGGCGCGCTCCGTGGTTGAACACGACCCGAGCGTCAATCCATTCCCGCTCTCGCACCAGATAATGGGATCCCACAATGTACAGAAGAGCAGAGAAGAGAAAGGCAACCAGCGCAGTTCCCAGCGGCTGTTCCCCATAGTAGTTTGCCACCGTTACCAGAGTCAGGATTCCGCTGGGCAGTATTGCCCGCCAGATGCAGAGACGGCGAAACGTATACCAGGCAGCAGCCAGGCCAATCATCCAAAGGATCACTCCTGTCTGCATGACAAAGATGAGGCCATCTCGGCTGGTATCGGATGCGTCAGGGTTCAGGGCCACGTTGGCAGCCTTGATGAGCCAGTCTGCTTGACGCGCAATCAGTTGAGGGATCTTTTCATTCCACGGCAGCTCAGCAGGAAGCAGAATTCCGGACAGCAGCCCAATGACAAAGAGGCCATAGACCACACTGATCAGAAACGCCACGCTGGCTGAGAAACGGCTCTTGGCCAGAAAATACCCGGCAATGACGGCAGCAACAGGGATTATCTGCAGCACCCACAGTCCCGGGACCCAGTCTGCCCAGCGCATCGCGACGGCCGGGCTGACAGCCATCGCTACTACCAATCCCAGGATGACTCGATCACCCTTCAATCTTGACACTGGACAAGCCTAGCTACCATAGGATCGTGCCTTTCCCGTCGGGAAGAAGAGAGCTGAGAACGGGCGCCTGGCAATCAGTCATACTACGTGGAAAGGCGTTCCGGGGTTCAACGTTTCTGTCCTTTGAACACAAACTTGGACAGAGCGGATCTTGTCGGCAGGGACGGGGTGTTTCAACTACATGGCCACCCTGCTCTGGTGACCGATATCGGGTCTGGGCTTCAGAGAACGAGGGTGTGGAAAAACTTGCTGATAGAACGGGGAATTGGCCCCGCGCTGGCAGAGACCATGGAGCGTTGCTCTCTGGTGCCCGCCGGGGGGGCAGCTCTCGCAGCGAGCGTGCGGCGAGAAGGACTGGCTCTCTGAAGTCCGTTTCGACGCTGTCGGCAGTTCCTTTGACACTCGGCATGATTGATGATATCATAATTTCCACTTGCTGGCGAACAGGATACTGGGGTATGTCGTAGCCGTGTTCGACTCTTTGTTTGGCTCTTCTGATCAACGACGACGTACACACGGCCTGCTCATCGCGGTCATCCTGTTGACGCTGCCGTGCTATTGCCTTGGATTTGTTGCGATGGCGCTGGCTCCTACAGAGTCCACGCCTCCTACCATAACCGCGTTTCCTGCCATGACCTCGAGTGCCACCCGGACCGTGACTCCAACACCTCTGCTGCCCACCATTACGCTGTCGCCTATGCCAGGTTCGCCGACGGAAACCTTGCTTCCAACGCCGACGCAGGAATTCCCACCGACCGTTCCACCGAGTCCTACTGCCAGCGAAACGGCGACCGAGACGCCAACCCCGACATTGACGTCAACGCCAACCGGGACACCAACCCCGACATTGACGTCAACGCCAACCGAGACACCAACCGCGAGCCCGACTCTGTCGGGAACCCCGACAGCTACGCCAACGGGGACTTTTGAACCCAGCCCAACCTCCACAATGACACCGGAACCGCCGGTGACCCCTACGCTGGTGCCGATTGAGACCGATTCGGTTCCGAACGGCACCCTGACGATTGAGCCGATTGCCACCGCTACCGCAACGACGGGGCCAATTGCCACGGAGACTGCCACAACGGCGCCGGTTGCCACCGATACCGAAACGCCGACTCTGACCCCAACTGCCCTGGACTGAGTGAGAAAGGAAGAATAGCCACAATGGAGATCGTCTCCCTACTAGAGACTTTGACTAGCACGGCCGGACTGTCCGGTTTTGAGCATGCCATCCGACGGGAGGTGAGAGCCGCCTGGGGTTCATTAGTGGATGAGATGCGAACTGACACTCTGGGGAATTTGATTGCAGTCAAGCGGGGCAACATCGGGACCGGAGATGCCGGGAGCGGCGCGCCGGAGCCGGCTCGGTTCAAGGTGATGCTGGCCGCGCACATGGACGAGATCGGTCTGATGGTCAGTCGGATCAGAGGGGGTTTCCTTTCCATTACCGAGATAGGAGGCGTTGACCAGCGCTTGCTGCTGGGACAACCGGTGTTGGTTCATGGACGGCAAGAGCTGCCCGGCGTCATCGGGAGCCGTCCGCCTCACATCCTGACGGCTGGCGAGAGGGACAAGCTGGTTCCTTGGGACGACCTAGTCGTCGATGTGGGCCTGCCGGCCGAAGAGGTGGCGGAACTGGTGCGAATCGGCGATGTGATCTCTTTCCGTCAAGAGTTGCGTGAGCTGATGAGTGGCCGGGTGTCTGCCAAGGCACTGGACAATCGTGCCTCGATAGCTGCAATCGCCGTCTGCCTCGAGGCGCTCCAGTCTCGCACCCATCGATGGGATGTGGTTGCTGTCGCAACGGTGCAGGAGGAGGAAACCTTGGGCGGAGCGATGACCAGTGCCTATGGCCTGGAACCTGACGTGGGCATCGCCGTGGATGTTGCCCACGGTGACGGCCCTGGTATCAGCGAGACGGATGCGTTCCCGCTTGGCAAAGGACCCACGATTGGTTACGGGCCCAGCAATCATCCGGGCGTCCACCAGGAACTGGTGAATGCAGCCAAGGCGATTGAGTTGCCCTATCACATTGAGGCTATGCCGCGCGGGGGAGGTACCGACGCGTGGGCGATGGAAGTCGTCCGCTCGGGTGTGCCAACTGGCGTGGTCTCTGTCCCTATCCGCCACATGCACATGCCGGTAGAAGTGGTTGCGGTGAAGGACATCGAGCGCGCCGGTCGTCTCTTGGCCGAGTTTGTCGCGCGGCTGGACGAGTCATTCTTGACCGAGAGGCTGGCCTGGGACAAGCTCACCATCCAGGAGGAAGCCAAGTGATTCTCAAGGAACTCTCAGAGGCGATGGGCGTGTCCGGGGACGAGGGTGCAGTGCGTGCTCTTGTTGAGGGCGCCATCGATGGTTACGTCGACGAGTTGTGGGTGGATAGCCTGGGTAATCTACTGGCCATCAAGCGCGGTGCCGGGCGGAACGGTCTGCGCGTGATGCTGGCCGCTCACATGGACGAGGTCGGCATGATGGTCACCGGCATTGAGAGAGACGGAACCCTGCGCTTCAAGACGGTCGGTGGGGTGGACGATCGGGTAATGCTGGGCAAGGCGGTCTGGGTTGGCCCCCGGTGCATGCCCGGGGTGATTGGGGGCAAGCCAATTCATTTGCTCGAGCGGAAGGACATCAGCAGTGTGGTCCGTATGAAGGAGTTGCGGATTGATATCGGTGCGGCCGACAAGGACGCGGCTGCAGGCAGAGTGAAGATCGGCGATCGGGCTGTCTTTGCCAGCCAGTTTGTCGATCTGGGCCCGACGATGATGGGGAAAGCCTTCGACGATCGGGTTGGCTGTGCTGTGCTCGTCGAGTTGCTGCGAGGCGAGCCATATCCATGTGATTTACTGGCTGCCTTTACTGTGCAGGAAGAAGTTGGGCTGCGCGGCGCGCGGGTGGCTGGCTACCGGTTGGAGCCTGATATCGCCTTTGTGCTTGAGGGGACGATCTGCGATGATTTGCCCAAAGAGGATGATGTCTCCCCGGTCACCGAGATTGGCAAAGGGCCAGCCCTGACCACGATGGACGCCCGCACGATTGCTGACCCGCGACTGGTCAGCTTTGTTGTGGCTATGGCCGAAAAGCACGACATTCC
>DAOUVM010000017.1 GCA_030667645.1 Ardenticatenales bacterium
CTCTCTCGGATCAACCCAAAAGTTGGTGCTCGCAGCACCACTCCACCAAAACGCGCCCATGGACCCCAACAAACCAGTCTGAGCAACGTTCGTGATCACTGAAAAACCCAGGCCAAACCCCAGGCCATTCGTATTGAGAGAATCGAGTTGGATGGGAATCAATTCATCAGGCAGATGGTTCATCGTCATTAACTCGACAGTTTTCCGGCCCAACAGGCGCACACCGTTCAATTCGCCGTCATCAAGCAGCATCTGAGCAAACCGCACATAGTCGGAGGCGGTGGAAACGAGTCCACCACCGCCCGAAGAAACCGCTTTGGTTTTGAATACTCGCTCGTAGCCGGTGCGTCAACGACCTGGATACCCCCATCCTCGGCCGGACCATACATCGTCGCCAAGCGATCGATCTTTTCCGGGGGCACATGGAAGCTCGTATCATCCATCCCCAGAGGCATGAATATCCGCTGCTTTAAGAACTCATCAAACGCCAATCCTGATATCACCTCGATCAGATATCCCAGCACATCGGTCGACAAACCATAATGCCATCTGCTGCCAGGTTGGTGGGCAAGAGGAAGTTTGACCAACCTCTGAATCCACTCCTCAAGTGTTTCATCGGGCACGATCTTTTCCGTTTCTCGATCCGCTTGCCAGACCATAGCTTCAACCGGGGAGCCATTGGGATTGCCATAGACCAAGCCTGACGTATGGGTCAACAGATCCCGTATCGTTACCTCCCGTTCTGGTTTCGCCAGTTCGACACCCGATTCCGTCGCGTCAACAAACACTCGAACGTCTTTGAACGCTGGAATGAACCCTGAAACCGGTTCATCCAGTTGAAAACGCGCTTTCTCGTACAGCATCATGAGAGCTACGCTGGTGATGGGTTTCGTCATGGAGTAAATTCTGAATATGGCGTCTGATTGCATGGGCTTGTTGGCTTTGATATCCATCATCCCAAAGCACTCAAAGTGAGGCACCCGGCCGCGACGCGCTATCAGCGTAATCAAGCCGGCGAGTTTGCCCTTGTCAACGTAGGATTGCATGACTCGGCCGATGCGATCCAAGCGGGCGGGTGAGAATCCCGCTTCTTCAGGCGCAATAGTGTTCACCGGTTTCCTCCTGTTTGAGTAGCATCAAGTGAGTCGTTCAACCTGCGAAATGGGCAGCGATCCGGCAGCATGATCCCCGATTCCGCGTGTTGGGCAGGGATTCGGCCGATTCTCCGGACGCCCTCATTGCACTGCCTTGACCGACCCCAACTGTACCCTGACCACATGCCCCATGCTGCCTCTCGGATTGCGCCAGTCCTCCTGCCTGATGAATCAGCCGCAGCCTGGCCACCGCTGTGAGTTGATCAGCCATCGCCTGGCTCTTCCGCCCATCCGGCATCACGGCTGCCCCGCTCGGATATACCCGGTCCACCTTTGACGACGTCAAAGGTACCACCTGTGCGTAGTTGAGATGCTTGTGTGCTGCATGTTTGCTGACAATCACCACCGGCCGCTTTTTCCGAATCTCTCCTCCAGGCAACGGGGAGAAGCTCACCCACCACACCTCACCGCGCTGCATTGCTCACATCTCCAATCGTCGCCTCGGCCCACTCTAATGCCTCGGTTTCTCGCTCCTCATCCTCTGCCATCTCGCCGTATGCTGCTTCCAAATCAGGAAAGTAGTACACGAGGGCGCACAAGGTTCTCGCTGAAACGACTGATTCGGTGGCGTACAATTCCTCATAGGCTCTCTCGTCAACGGTGATGGTCAGCGTTTTTCTGCATGATAGCCCTCCCAAGAGAGGCACATGAGCTGCACGTATACTGCCGGATAAACGAGGAAAGTCAAGCACCGGCCGAGAAACGGGCGGGGCGCCGCACACTCGCCAGTTGCACAGAACAAAAGAGAAACCGAGAGGGGGAGCCGCTCTTGTCCGTGAGGCCGGCCGCGTGGGCAGGTTCGAGGCGGCACGGCGACCACCAGCCGAGGCTGCGGCGGCAGCGCGAGCGCTTGACAGGAGGATAGCAGGTGGGTATGATGACGATGCTGATGACACGTTGAGCAGATGCAACCCAGGGGGGGGGCGCAAGCTCGGCCGGCACAGCCAATTGGCGAGTGCCTGGGGGGGGGAGAGATGGAAGATGAAGACTCGATGGTTCATTCTGGTTATCCTAGTGGTCGGCACGGTATCACCGACGCTGCTCTCTCCGGCTGGTCCCGGCACCGGCGCCCGGGTTGCAGCAGAACACCGGGGGCTTGGGCAGCCGAGGAGCGAACCGAATGAGCCAGCCCCAGGGACGCCGCATGCAATTCTGGCGGCGCCGGGGCTGCAAAGCAACACAACAACCCGCGTATCGGTGTCCAGTGAGGGCGCGGAGGGGGACTCTTACTCTGCCTACCCATCCATCTCGGGTGACGGGCGATACGTGGCGTTTCATTCCAGAGCCGGCAACCTGGTGGAGGACGACTCTAACGGCGTCATTGATACCTTTGTCCACGACCGGGTGAACCGGCACACAAGCCGGATTTCGGTATCCAGCGCGGGTGCGGAGGGGAGACTGGAATCGTGGAATGCTTCTATATCGGCCGACGGGCGGGTGGTGGCGTTCGAGTCGTATGCCGACGACCTGGTGAGCGGGGACAGCAACGAGAGAATGGACGTGTTTGTCCATGATCGCGCGACTAGGGAAACGGAGCGGGTCTCGATCTCCAGCAGCGGCCGGCAGGGCCGACAAGGCTCCCGAGCGCCTTCCGTTTCGGGGGATGGGCAATGGGTGGCTTTCGAATCGGCGGCGAGGGATCTGGTAGAGGCTGATACCAATGGCCGCACAGACATCTTTGTCCACGATCGGGGGACGGCTCAGACCGAGAGGGTCTCGCTGTCCAGCGGCGGGACACAAGCGAACGGTGATTCCGAGAACTCGTCCATCTCGGCCGGCGGCCGGTACGTGGCGTTTGAGACGAGCGCCAGCAACCTGGTGGATGTGGACGACAATGGAGCGCGCGATATCCTGGTGCGCGACCGGCAGGAGGACTCGACCGAACTGATCTCGGTATCGAGCGACGGCGTACAGGGGAACGCGCAGTCCCTGTACCCAACCATTTCGGGCGACGGGCGTTACGTAGCGTTTCAATCGGAGGCTAGCAACCTGGTAGAGGGGGATGAGAACGGCAAGCGAGACATCATGATTCGTGACCGGCATGCGGGGGTGACCGAACTGGTCTCGATTTCGAGCCTGGGAATGCAGGCGAACTCGCATTCGCAATACCCTTCCATTTCGGCCGACGGGCGTTATGTGGCATTTGCTTCGGATGCCAGCAACCTGGTGGAAGATGACACGAACGGCACGGTCGACATCTTTGTACACGATCGGGAGACGGGCAAGACCATTCGGGTGTCGGTGTCGAGCGAGGGCGCCGAGGGAGACTTTTCCTCGCCATCCGGGTCCATCTCGGCCGCCGGAGAGTACGTGGCCTTCTTTTCCTGGGCCAGCAACCTGATAGTCGCGGACACGAACGGGCAGGCGGATGTCTTTGCGCACGATGTGGCGGGCCACCCACCTACCGGGCCGCTCCACCTGCCATTGGTGCTGAGGAACTACCCACCTACCTACCCGGTTGCGGGCCAGGTGACAGATGGCTCGGGCCAGCCGGTCGCCGGCGTGATCATCGCCAGCGGCTCGGGACCGAGCGCAACCACGGGCGACGACGGGACCTATGTCATTGACGGGCTGCCGGCCGGATCGCATATCCTGATCCCATCCCTGAGCGGCTTTACGTTCGAGCCCGCTTCCCGCACGGTGAGCTTGCCCCCGGAGGCGGCCGGCCAGGATTTTGTGGCCACGGTGGCCGCCACGGCGACGCCGACCGCTTTGCCAACTGGAACCCCCAGTCCGAGTGCCACGCCAACGCCGACACCTCTGCCATGCACCGAAGGGGTTGGAAATGGCGGGTTCGAGTACGATGGCGGCTGGGTGATCCCAGCCAACGAGTACCCGGCCGAATACAGCACGACGGAGGCACACAGCGGCTACCGGTCGATGCAGGTGGGAATCGTAGAACCGGCGATCAACCAGTACACCTTCTCGTCCACCTGGCAATGGGTCACCATTCCATCGGACGGCGCCAGCGCCACGCTCCGGTTCTGGCTCTTTGCGATCAGCGGCGAGACGGCCCGCCTGGCCCAAGCAGGCGGCAGGCCACCCCGCACGCTGCAAGAGATCGCGACGGCGGGGGACTCGCAGTACGTGCTCATCCTGGACGCTTTTGATCAGATCCTGGCGACGCTGGTACACCAGCGGGACAATAACCGAGCCTGGAGATCGTACCAGTTCGATCTGCGGGCATACGCCGGCCGAACGGTAAAGCTCTACTTTGGGGCCTATAACGACGGCTGGAGCGGGGCGACAGGAATGTACGTGGACGACGTGTCGCTGGAGCTGTGCGGATCGCATTAGCACTTGAAGAAGAATAGCCTCGCGTCTTGCAGGTGATTCACGGGTAAGGCGGTCACAAAAGACTAAGCTGTTGCTGAACAAACACTTCTGGTGAGTCGCGGTTCCATGCCAGCCCGAGTCCGGTGACAACGGGCGGGCTGGTATAGCATGTTCGGTTGACGATCGCCCGATCGGCTGTCCCACCAATCCATTGTTTCCATCACCGCTTTTCTTCTCCGCCAGTCGCCCGCCCTCGCAATTGTCCTACCAGTCAATTGTTTCCATTACGTTTTTCTCCACCGGTATCACAACCTAACACTGGCAAGGGGGCACCGGCCAGGGAGCTTGCCAGAGCGTGGGGATGCTCTCGGGGCACCATGATGAGTACCACTCCCGTTAATTGTTTTTTCACGTTTTTCCGATTCAATTATCGCGCCGGGCACGGAGCCATGCTGACAAACCGAGCTGACTAGCAAGAGTTGCACCTCAGGAGTCCATGCACTAATTTTAGCACACCGGTTCTATAGGGTCGACAATCGATTGGTTTTCACAGGCCCAGATGGCTGATGCAGGCGAGCGACGACCCGATGCTGCGCCGACCGTGCCGGGCGATGGCATCTGCGATCATCCTGCAGGCCCCCAGGGACGCTCACGACTCAGCCCTGGAGTCTGTTGCGCACGCGTGGCCGGACTCGCCAAAGTGTCACCTGTTACTGGGGCTCTGGGAATCGACGGGGAGGAGCGCGAGGGAGAGGGAGCCGCGGCTCGCGCGCGGAGTGCAAGCCCAGGCCCGGAATGAATTGCGGGCCTGGGGTAAAAAAGACTGTTAAAACAGGTTCAGGTTGTTCGGAAAGTGCCGCGATGCCAGGCAGAGCTCGAAGAGCGAAGGGTAGGTCTGGCGAGTCAAGCGGTCGTGGGCTCTTGTCGTCTCGATGCTCTCAGCGGGGATGGGTAGGAGCACGGGCAGACAGCCATGATCTGAGCGGCTCGTGGATGTCGATGTCACTCACCACGCGGGGGTCCAAAGGGCGGTCGTCGTAGGCGATGGTGACAAGATCGTTGAGGACCGGAGCCCGGAGCTCGGGAGGCACAGATGGGTGGAGATTGTAGGGATAGTTGTATTCGGGCGGCAAGGTGCGAATCCGGTGGGGAGCAAGCATGGTAACAATGATCGCACTCAAGATCGCCTGGTGGAGAAAAATCTGGTGAGACTGATCCGAGCAGGCGCGCGACTGAAACGCTCGATCGCAGACCAGGGATTCGAAACAGTCGAGCCAGCGACCGCACAGGCCCTTTTGTGGATCCAGGGCAAAGGCGTGGGTGTTGAAATAGGGCCGGATTCGCAGGCCATCCACAAAGGATTCGACCGGGGAGTGAACGTCGTTCATCCCCACCGTCTCGTAGATCTGTTTCCAAAAGTCATCCAGTGGTTCAGTGGCCAATATCCCAACGTTCTTACAGTGCACCGGCCTCACCGCGGCATCAAAAGAGCGGGCGAGGTCAAGCAACAGAGGCGGATTGACAACCAAGAATTCAGGAGAGAGCCAAACGAGCGATCGAACTGCAGCAGTCGCCAGGTTTTCGGCCCGAGCACAAGCATACACCTTGGCGCCATAGTGGTAGCGCGCCACCTTGTCAGGTACGTCAAGCGAAAGAACCCGAACGCCCAGACTCTCCAGGTGGCTGCAGGGTTCCTCTGGCGGATTGCGCTCAAAGAGCCAGATAGGAGTGTGGCCGAGCGCCCCACCGAACGATCGTATGCTGTCGATGAGAAGACGAGCGGACTCTCTTTCCCGGGTCGATCCGACCAAGGTTAGAAAGACGGTTTGATCTGCAGGCTTGTTGTCCATCGTCGTTCCTCCTCCACTCGAGTCCGAAAAGAGAGATTCCGGCGGGCCAGATCCACCGTCCGATCCCGAGCGGCGTGCAGTCGCGATACCGGGGACCCAGCGGGACGCGCCCAGAAGGATCCGACAGAGCCAGTGGAGGCGATTGTACCGCGGGGAGAGGAAATCCGCCAAGCAGACTGAGCGCTTGCTGCTACTCAATCGGAGCTGGCCAACGCCACGTATTGGCGTTGACCAGCTATTGCCGCTGGCCTTATATTATTTCCTTGACATTACTGTGTGATCTATGGTATAATGTCAGCATGAAGGAGAAAGCAATGACCGACAATCTGACACTAGAACTGCGGCGCGGGGCCATTGTGTTGGCGGTCCTGAGCCAACTGGAGAAGGAGCAGTACGGCTATTCGCTCATCAAGCTGCTGGCGGACCGGGGAATGGAGATAGATCAGGGAACGATCTACCCTCTGTTGCGGCGACTGGAAGCCAACGGTTTGCTGTTGAGCGAGTGGCGGGTTGAGGGACCGCGGCCGCGGCGATATTATCGCGCGAGCCCGGCCGGCAAGGCGACGCTAGAGGCACTCGGTAACGAGTGGAAGCGATTGGTGGAGGTTATGGAAGGATTGATGTCATGAAGATGCAACAAGACAGTGAACTCATAGAACGTTACGTGGCAGCGGTGGGGCGCCTGTTACCACGGCGGATCCGAGCCGATGTGGAGGCTGAACTCCGATCATCGCTGAGCGACGCCCTGGAAGACCGCAGCGAGATGCTAAAGCGCCCGGTCGACGAAGAGATGGTGGCGGAGATTCTCGTCCAGATGGGCAATCCGGAGCAGGTGGCAGCGAACTACCAGCCCAAGCGCTACCTGGTGGGACCCCGCTTGTATCCTGCCTTTGTCCGGGTGTTGACGATTCTGCTGGTGGTGCTGGGAGCAGTGCACCTGGTCGGACTGGCGGTGGCGCTAGGGGGAGCCGGCCGAGAGGCGCTAGAGATCGCGGCGGAGACGATGGGCGAGTTTGTCGCTTCCTTCTTTGGCGCACTGGGCATGACGGTGCTCATCTTTGGGATCCTGGATAGGGTTGTGCCAGCCGAACCCGAACGATCGGCCAAGTCATGGAACCCCCGCGGTCTGCCGGAGGTGGATTCTCAGACCTCGGTCGGCATGATCCAAGTGGCCCTCGACATTGCTTTCGCAGCCGGGTTCATGGTGGTGTTGAATTTCTTTCCGGACAAGGTGGGAATGGGCTTGATGCGGAATCAGGAATGGCATTGGATCCCGGTGCTAACCACGGCGTTCGGCAGCTATTTGCTGGCGCTCAACGTTCGCTGGGTGCTCGGGATAGTGCACGGCGTATGGCTGCTGCGACAGGGTGAGCGGCGAACCTGGAACCGGTGGGCGGCGCTGGCCCTGCACCTGTTCAGTATCGCTATTCTCTACACCATGATCGTTGGTCAGCCGGTGATTGCGCTGCCGCCCTATTGGGAAGCAGAGTACCTGGGTGCGCTAAAGGGGATAGGTTTCGGCGGCGCGGAGAGGCTGCTCGCCTCAGCACAGGACCATCTCCTAGGGCTCATCATCTTGATCATCGGGATCCGCATGGTCAAACAGGTAGTGGCCATGGCAAAGACGGGAACGTTCCCATTGACGTGGCGGCTTGAGTTACCCGCGGACAAGGGCAACTCGGGTCCCCGATAGAGCCGGCCACAGGCGGCGAAGGCACGGCTGGCCGGCCGATGGTGCGGCCAGGGAACAGAGGGCTAGGAATCGCGCCAGCGCTGGATCGCGCTGGCGTGTTCTGTTTCGTGGTAGGCCAGCCCGGCCATGGCCTCGGCCAGCGTGTTACGGTGGCCCCAGGGCCAGGTGAATGTCTCTTCCCATTGCTCCGGCAGCGCTTGCGCGACCAGAGTTAGAAACTCGCCGCGGGCGGCCACCAGCCCGTTCAGAATGACACCCAGCGCTTCAGGTCGCTTGCTGGCGGCTTGCTCGCCGTTCCAGGCATCAAAGTCACTTATCACCTCGACCGCAGCAAGTTCGTTGGCCGCAATAGCTCTCAGCGCATCCACAGCCACCTCTTCCCAGGAGGCAATATGTCCCAGAATGTCCTTTGCGGTCCACTCTCCCTCTACCTTTTCATGAGTCATACGTTCCTCGCTCAGGCCTTCGATAGCCGTGAGAAGGGCTTGGCGGCTCTCCACCAGTTGTGCGAGTGCCTGATCGGGGGTCATGGCAGCTACTCCTGTTGAATCTGGTTGATGGTTGATTGTTGCTCAGTTTAGCAGAGTGGGAAACTGGCGTCAACCGGGGAGGGCGGGACACGGATGGGTGTTGATAGCACTAGAGCGATCTGAGAAAGGAACGAAACTAGTCTCGGCCGGGGCACGAGATGGTGGCATGAAAAGTCCCGCGACCTGTTTTTATGTTAATTCGCCTTCCGTCTTGTCCGGAATGCGCTCCGCGGCCACAAGAATGCCAAGTTGTTGTTAAACAAGTCATAGAGTTGGCTATCTGGCATTCCAGAGGGGCACAACAATCTGGAACAGCAAGAACGGCGCTGGCGAGGGAGACGACCGTGGCGACGACGTTTTGGTTGACGGCGCCCGGGGAGTGCTGTACAATGACCACGTTGGTGGTGGCGGCTCCCCATGGATCAGGACTGACGATTCCAATCCAAATCGGGAGCTGCAGTCCTTTCTAGTTCGATTTCGGGTCTTGAGATGGGACAAGCTGGTTGCGTCAAGCCCGGCGGGCACGAGTCAGACGGCACAACCCTCTTCTGCCCGCCAATGAATCTGTCCCAATCCGACCCACTCTTGTTGCCACCTGCGGGTTTGACCTTTCAGTCTGACCGAATCTGCCCCAATTCGGACCAAAGAGAGCGGCCTATGACACCTTGATTTGATGCACGGCCAGGGATAGTACGGGCTACCCAATCCGAGAGCGCCAACTCGGACTCGTTCTGGAGGAAAGACAATGCTTCGATCAACCGCTAGTTCGACCAAGGTTTTTCGCGTGAATGCCCAGTCGCTATTGATTCTGTGTCTGGTGATGCTGGTCGCATTCATCCCCGTTTTGCCTCCCATACTCCCAAACTCATCCCCGGCCGAATCCGCGGTGCCAGAAACCCTGCCCTTGATCACGAATGTGGCAGCGCCCGCTCCGGCCGAGCCCAATGTCCAGCCGCTATCAGGAAAGGAACTCATCGAGCGGCGCGACGCCTTTTCGCGCCATTTCGACCGGGGCGACGGAGAATACGTCGCCATGGTCGGTGTAAACCCGATCAACTATCGGGACGCGGCCGGACAGTGGCAGCCGATCGAGGCTGGTTTTGCGCCAGTCCAGGGTGGCTGGCAGGTGAGCCGCAACAGCCTGCAGAGCACGCTGGCGCAGGACAGTACGGCCGTGCAACTCGAAACCGGAGGGGTGCTCCTGGGGTGGCAACCGAGTGGGCTTGAGGCGAGTGACGGACAACAATCACTGCTCGAACTGGCCGTGCCGTTGCCGCCGAACCAAGTGGAACCGGCCGTGCATGGCGAAACCGACATGACCCTACGCTACACCCATGCGTGGAGCGATCCTACGCTAGTTGAACAGTTCCGCAGCGGACCCGGCGCGCTCAAACAGGAATTGATCCTGACAGCCCCACCCGAACCGGTTCCTGGCGCCCTGTGGCTGGAGTTGCGTGCATTGCTGACTATCCCGTCCGACGTGCAACTCTATGCCGACGGCCAACTCCAAAACGATGATTTTGTGACCGAAGGACCGATCGAATTGCGCAGCTCAAATGGAGGCTCATTGCTGACCTTTGCTCCCCCGGTGGCCTACGAGCAAGTCTCGGGCGGAGCGCAGGTAAATGGCCGCTACAGTGTCTTGCGCCAGGGCAGCCAACTGGTGCTGCTGGTGCAGACCCCCTGGGATTGGTGGGTCGATCCCAGCCGGCAGTATCCGGCAGTGCTGGACCCGACCATGCAGGTGATTCAAGACCTGGATGGAGCGACTATCCACGTCGGAGAGTCTCCCACTAACGATCCCCTGCCAACAGCCCTCGTCTTCCACAGTACCTGTGTGGGTCACAATCGCTATGTGGATCTTTTTGGGTCCTACGAACGCGGTTACGTCAAGTTTCCCTTGCCCGCCCTGCCCCGAGGCGCCGCGCCCAGCGGCGCGACTCTGGTAGCCGTGCCCGAAAACACCGGTTTCGACCCTACTTTTCGTTGGTACCCAGACAGAATCACTCGCCAGCCAACCTATGTGCACGAGATGACAGAGGACTGGAGCCCCTTGATGGGCATCGACACACTCCCGCCGGGTTGGAATTACCCTAGCATGAATGATTCCACCAATCTGGAATACATCCTCAAGCTCGACCCAGGCTTGGGCATCACGGATACTTTCCCGGCGACCACCTGGGACGTGACCGGCATCGTGCAGAGCTGGTACAACGGCGATAGCGCAAACCATGGTCTGGCCCTGAAACTCAAGTATGAAGAGTTTCGCGAGTGGCATGAGGTATTGGAACCGCTTGGCTCGCTACCACCCCCGGCGGGAGTGTACCCCACCCGTAACTGCTTCCCCACCTCGGCTCAATGGAGTAATCTGGACCAGGTGTTGGCCAATCCCGAAAACCCCACGGCCGACGGTGCTGGCCTCGGTCTGCTGATCAGCTACACTGCGCCGGAGCTGGCTGCCAACGAGTTCAGGACCAGCGAGGTGCCCTCTACCAATCCACAGGGCAGCTACCGGCACCAGTACCACGAATACGAATTACCCGCAGCTACACCACGCTGGCGCTTGGTGGCATCGCAGGGTGCACTGGCCGCCGATACAGTCTACGCCAATACTCCCCTCGATCTGGCCGATGGTGCCGGTGAGGTTTTGATGAGTTCCGACGCGGGAAGTGCGGCGCCCGGCAACGAGAGCTACGAGTGGCAGCCCAACTTTCTAGTGATCAATGGTCATCAAACGCTGCCGGACGGTTTGCGCCTGCGGGTGCAGCCCGACAACCAACCCACCGCTACCCATAACGACAAGCTCCACTACCTGCAGATCGCTGACGCTCTTCCGGCCCCAACCCTGCCCGGTTTCGGTATCCCCACTACAGTGCCCATGACCCTCATGCGCGAACTGATACGCGGCCAAGAGCTTGACCTGGACGAGGACACCACCATCGAGATCAAGATTCCCTACGCCAGCGCCGGGTTGAATAGCAGCACCGCTCGCAACTTTAACCTGCAAATATTCGCGCCCGGTTTCCAGTATGGCGGCCGTATGGTCAACGGTGCGGAACTGACCCGTGGTCCGGATGCCTACGAGATCGAATTTTCCGTGCCGCCGGGCCAGAGCGGAGAGTGGCTGTTGGCGCTCAACAGCAACCGGGAGCGACAGATCGTCAACATGGAGGCGCAGGTGACTGCTTGCCAGAACACTGACGATGTGGTGCGCTACCCGCTGGATGGTGTCTGTGTTGAACTGCGCCGGCCGCCGGAAACCCTGACCATCGGTAATACCTATCAGGAGTTGGACAACTTGCGCTTGTACAGCCCGGGCGGTTTCACCGGCAACTGCACCTCGATCTGTACCACCAGCCAACTGGACGGAACCGGTGTGCCAGTGATGCCGCTGATCGGTTTTGCAGATGACGACGACCACTGGGTGGCGCTCAAAGGGGGTACCTTTACGCTTGACCGCACCAGCGACCAGATTTCCACGACTCCCGACGCACGACTGGTGCTGGCCGATTTCAGCAGTGAGACCGTGATCGTTTCACTGCCGGTGCTGCGCGGCGAGTTTCAAGCTACCCCCATCACCCGTCGATTGGAGACCATCTCGGCTCCCAATGATACCTATCTGCTGGTCAAGAACCCGATGCATGACCAAGACGACGCCACTACCCTGACCTGGACCTTCGAGATCGACTTGCAGAGCGACCGCCTGCGCGGCTATGGACCGTTGGTCCGCACTGTGGAGCCAACGCCCAATCATCCCGCCACCGATTTCAACTTTAACGGCGAATGGTCCATCACCGCCCAGGGAGGACCCTCGCTGGAGGGGCGAATAGATCTAGACTCGGTCTCTGACGGCACCTTTAACGTGGGCACCCTTCTTGTCTCGCCGCCGGACTCGGGCTATGGCATCGAACACAACCCGATGGACGCCTCGGCCAATAGCCCGGCGGCGATACCACCCTTTATGCAGGTGCGGATGACCGGCGCCACCATCGCCCAGCCGGAGAACCTGGGAGGGGCCGAGTTGGCCGTCCAGGCACTGCTGTTCCCGCCAGGCCAAACGTTCAAGGACGAGCAGGACGATCAGGTGGAGGTGCAGTGCGGCCCTCATTGTTTCGATCTACGGGGGCCGGATGACGCCATGGCCGGGAGCGGTCCACTGATCGACCGCGAGTACCGCATGCCGGATCTGATCGTCCAGGACAGCGCCAATACCATCATGTACAACACTGCCCAGGGGGTGGAGATATTCAGCAGCGATCATCCCTACGCCACACAGAGCGCTGACGATCTCAATTTCAACTATGAGGCCTTTGGCGCCAGCGTTAGGACCTCATACAAGGTCTGCCCTGGACCACACGACCCGTTCAACGACAACGCGCAAGGTCCTGATGGTGACAAGACAACAGTCATCGAGGGCTCGGCCGTGATGGCGCTGCCCAACGCCGGCTCCGATAGTGGCGACCTCTCCGAAGGAGAAGGAATCGGGATCGAGTTTGTCTTGTGCGAGTCTTCACTGCGCACTTTGAGTTTTTGGTTCAACACCGGCACCACTACGGCCATCCCCATGGGCAACAGCGGCATCTTTTTGAACTTTATCGGCGGTACCATCAGCCTGACCCCACAACAGCCCAACCAGGAGGCCTATACCACGGTGGTGCTGGAAATGCGCTTCCGAGGGATGCAACCCAGCGCGGCCGCCTCGACCATCTTTAGCCGGGGCACGATCACCATTGACTCGCGCGGGCTGTTTGACGTACAAGTGCAGACCGGCGTACAGGTCTATTCCGGCATCGGCGTGGGCGTGGACGGCCATTTCTGGGTCGCCTGGAGCCCGCTAGATCTGGGCTTTGAGGTTCAAGCGTGTATCCCATACGACGGCTTTGATTCCGAGCAGTTTGGGGCGGGGAGCACACTCTGCGAGGGGAACGAGTTGCTATACGGCATGTTGCGAGCCCACCTGTGGGAAGGCCAGGGCTGGCAACACAAATACAACTGGCTGCCGGACGACGACGCCTTGCACGTGGCGGCGCGCTTTGAAGCCAAAATCACCATTGCGGCCGGGCTCATTTTGGATTGGGGGCCGGCCGTCATTCCACCTGACGACATGATATTGGCCGGTATCAAGCTAGCCTTTGGCGAGTTTTGCACCAACAACGCCTGTACCCAATATGAATGGGGCGTAATGGGCGCGTATATCATCCTGGGCTACGATGCGGGGGCCTACTATGGCTTTGACAGCGGCATCAGCTTTTTCTTAGGCAGCGAGGATTACCTGCTCATTGACGAGGCGGGTCTGGCGGCCGCCAGCACCCGCCTTCAAGGCCGGAACCTGGTCAACCTCCGGGCTGCTTCACAAGCGACCACTGTCAGCATCAGTTCCGGCGTGCCCAGCGCCATGTTTGGCCTGGCCTGGATCGATGGTTCACCCTCGCTTACACTGCACGAGCCGGCGCCAGGCAACCGCGTCATCTACAAGAACTCGGCCTACACCGATGTGACCATCGCTATCACCCCCACGGTGGTCACCACCAGCCCGCTGGTGACCGGCGAGCAGACCCTTGTCGTCATTGACGAACCGTTGCCAGGCGAGTGGTTGGTGGATCTGGGCGACACGAACAGCGCAGCCGAATTCCGCTTCTTTTACTTTGCCAACAGCCCTGCGCCCACCTTGGCCCTGAGCAGTTTACCCCTTTCCGCCATCAACCAGACCAGCATCCCCATCAGTTGGACCAGCAGCATAGGCGAGGTTGGAGGCGCCCGGTTGAGTTTGTACTATGAAATGGTGACCGGTACAAATCCGATTACCAGCAGCCAGGCGGTGGTCGGTCCCATCGTCGAGCGCATTCCATTGACCGCTAC
>DAOUVM010000035.1 GCA_030667645.1 Ardenticatenales bacterium
ATGTTCATGATGCCAATTCCACCCACAACCAGCGAGATGCCGGCAATAGCGCCCAGGAAGAGGGTGATGGCGCCGGTAATCGCATCGAACGCGTCCAGAATATCGGTCTGGCTGAGAATGGAAAAGTCATCGTCCGCCTGGTACGCAATATCATGCTGCGCGCGCAAGATCCGCGAGATCTGCTCGCTGGCGGCATCCATCGCCCCTTCATCCAGCGCCTGAGCATAGATCGCGCTGACCGCCCGCTGACCGGTCCGGGTGCGCAGCGGGAACAGCCGGCTCTGGGCGGTGGTCAGCGGAACGTACACCGACCCGTCCTCGCTCATGAACCCCGCCCCACCCCTGGCCTCCAGCACGCCGATGACCTCGTACTGGACTCCCTTTATCTTGATCACTTCACCGACGGGGTACTGGTCCTCAAAGAGATCAGTGGCCAGGCCATTGCCCAACACGGCCACCCGCGCCAGATTGTCGATGTCGGCCGCCATCAACCCATCCCCATCCTGGATTTCCAGGCTGCGCATGTCCATATAGTTGGCCGTGACACCGGATACGGTCACGCTCGCATCCCGATTGCCATAGACCACCGGCAACGACCCGCGCACTTCGGCCGCAACCTGCTGCACGGCCGGGGCGAGAAAAGGATCATCCAGCGCGACGACGTCCTGCATACTCAAGGCAGGGTAGCCGCCACTCATGTCGGGCTCGGTCAAAACGGTGATCAGGTTCGAACCGATGGCCTGGATCTCGCCCTCGATCGAGGCGCTGACACCGTTACCCAGGGCGAGCAACGCTATGACGGCTGCCACTCCTATAATCACACCCAGCATGGTCAGCGCTGCTCGCATCTTGTTGGCCAGCAGGCTATCCACTGCCGATAAAAAGCTCTCTCCAAGGTCCACTCTAACTCTCCATAAAGCCCGAGGCGGCAAGACGCAAGAAATATGGCCCGATCACCTCTCTACTCAATGCCCACGGCTCCAACCGCATCGCCCTCTATCAGTCCATCCCGGAGCGACACCGTCCGCCGGGCTCGCCGGGACACTTGCGAATCGTGGGTGACAAAGATGATCGTGATTCCGCCGGCATTCAGATCGTCAAAGATGTTCAGAATCTCCTCGCCCGAGGCAGTGTCGAGGTTACCGGTTGGCTCGTCGGCCAGGATGATACTGGGCTCGGTCGCCAAGGCGCGGGCTATGGCAACCCGCTGCTGCTGACCGCCCGACAGCTCGTCCGGCCGGTGATCCATCCGATCCGCGAGCCCCACCGACAGCAGCGCCTCTTCGGCCCGCCTGCGCCGTTCCCGACGGCGCAGGCCCCCATACATCAGGGGCAGTTCCACCTGCCTGACAGCCGGCGTCCGGGCCAGCAGATTGTACATCTGGAATACGAACCCTATGCGCTGGTTTCGAACCCGCGCCAGATCGTCGTCGCTCATCTGGCTCACGTCCGCGCCGTTCAGCCGGTAGGTCCCACCGGTGGGCTGGTCGAGGCAACCAATCATGTTCATCAGGGTGCTCTTGCCCGAGCCGGATGGCCCCATGATGGCGATGAACTCGCCCTGTTCGACGGTCATGGTCACGCCGCGCAGAGCATGGACTGTCTGCGCCCCCATGTGGTACTCTTTGGTGATCTGCTGCAGCTCAATCACTGTCCCAATCCATGGACCGCACGGGGCGGACCCTGCATAAAGTTCAGCACCTCTTTGTACTCGCCGATGATCAGCTCGTCGCCGGCCTCCAGGCCACTGATGATCTCAGTGTGGGTTTGATCTCGCAGCCCGATCCTTACCTCGACCTGAGTGATCGTCTCATCCCCATAAAAGTTCACGGTGTAGGTGCCGGTCTCCCGGTCCGCTGTGATGGCACGGTTGGGGACAAGCAGCACGCCAGCCCGCTCGGCCGTCACCAACTCGGCATTCGCCGTCATTCCGGCGCGCAGTACAAAGCCAGTGGGCCGCTCGTCCAGGGTCAGATGGACCTCATAGGTCACGGTTCCCCCATTGTCGGCCGCACGCGGGGCGATTGACGCGGCTGAGGCGGCCAATTCTTCGCCCGGCCAGGCCTCGAGGGTGATAACGGCCGGTTGGCCGATGACAATGGCCCCCATATCCACTTCGTCGACGTCCAGAACCACTTGCAGGCTGCTGCGGTCCAGCAACTCGATGGCCGGGCCGGATTGACCGGACACATACTCTCCGGCCGTCAGGTAGACGGCCGTCACTACCCCATCAAACGGCGCCACCAGACTCGCATTGTCCACCTCGTGCAGCGCATCCTCCAACGCTATCCTCGCCTGCTCTATCTGGGCCTCGGCTATCGCCCGCCGTTCCTCCGACGCCCCGGCGAGCAGGGTCGCCAGACTGGCCTCTGCCTGCGCCAACTGGGCTCGGGCAGAGGCGCCCTGAGCTTCCGTAGGACCAACGTACAGCAAATCGAGTTGAGCTTGGGCCGCGTCGTGCTGGGCGTTGGCGGCCGCTACATTGGCACTTGCGGCGCCAAGCTGGTTCGGGTCTGCGCCGGCCAGCAGCAGGTCGAGCACGGCCTGGGCCGACTCGAGGGTCAGGTTGGCTGCCTGCAGGTTGGAGCGCGCCTGCTCCTCTGCAGCGCCCAGACCAGGACAGACCTCCTTGCCGGTTGGATCGGTGAAACACCGCATGGTTGCGCTGTGAGCTCGCTCGGCGGCCGTTTGCTGCATCTCGGCCTGAACGAGCTGGGCTTCGGCGTTGGCGATCTCGGACGCGGAGGGTCCGGCAGCGATCTGATCGCGCTGCTCGGCCGCGCCCCAGAGCGAAGCCTGAGCCGCCCTCAGGTTGGCCTCACTCGCAGCGACCTCTTCGTCACGCGGACCCACGAGCAGTTGGTCCAGTTGGGCCTGGGCGCTGGAAACGGACGCCTCGGCCGCGGCGATATCCTCCTCGGCCGGACCCTGATGCAGCTCTGACAGGTTGGCCTGCTGGATTGCCAGATTCTGTTCGGCCGAACGGACCGCACGCTGCATAGCGCCGGTCTCCAGTTGGACCAGAATGTCCCCTTTCTTGACCTCGTCACCGACCTGTACCATCACCTCTTCGACTCGGCCGGAAGCGTTCAGCGCCAGCGTGGCCTCTCGCTGCGGCTGCAGGCGGCCGCTGGCCGTCGTCTTGGCAGAGAGATCGCCAAATTCCGCCGTAACAACCTGACCTGGCTCCGGTTCAGTTGCCTGAGCGCGCTGCTGCATGATCCCACGCCCGAAATACGCGGCGATGGCAAGCACCACGATCAGGGGCACGAGCCAAAGGGAGCGCCTGCGCTTGCGCGCACCACGCCGGGGCGATTGCGTCTCGGATTTCACCTATACTTCTCCTTGCATACCAGGGGTGCAAAGATCGGGAGGCACGAAAGCACCCACCCGCGTCTGCGGTTCTGAACCACACACCATGCACCTGTTAATAACTAGCTTCCCGTTCTGAATGCTGACAAAGCGCGAAACGGTCACACGAATGCCAAGCAGTCCTGAACAGGAACAATGATACCAGATGAACGGACATGGCAACAGCCCTGATCGCGATTGATCTCACAAACGGGTCGGTGCGATGGCAATGACAACAGGGAACTACAGTCGCCGGGAATGACCACCGGCGCCGGCTCGACTCATCTCACACGTAGACGATCTCATCCCCCAGCGTGGTCAGTCGCTCCAGTCCGGTCCCGGTAACCCAGTGAGTATTCTCGATTCCCACCACCCCCCGGCCGGGAAACGTCGCTTTGGGTTCCAGAGCAATCACCATCCCCTCTTCCAGCGGCACTGTCTGCCGCGCGGCCAGGATGGGCAGTTCATCCAATTCCAGTCCCACCCCGTGGCCCACAAAACGCACCCGATCATTGCCGTGTCCCATGAAATGGTCGCTCACTCCCCACTTGACGGCCGTCTGAGCCGCCAGATCCCAGAGCTCACCGCCTGTGACGCCGGGGCGGGCGGCCTCTATCAGGGCCGCCTGGATCGCCAACATCGCTTCGTGTGCGTGCACCAGGTCGTCGGCAATCTCACCGATGGCGAATATCCGGGTCTGGTCCACCAGGTACCCATCAGGGCTGAATAGATAGTCAACCAGAATGGGCTCGTGGGCGAGGATGGGGCAAGCGCTGGCTCCCTGAGCTATCGCCGGATTGAGACCTGGGCCGCCGGTGGGTGAGTCCATGTAGCTGGGGACGGCCGCGCTGGCTCCCGCCATCAGGTGGCCGTAAGCTATCTCATTGTTCCAACTGCGCATGCGAATGATCCCCTGGTGCCCCGCTCGTCGGGCGATCGCCTCTAGCTGGCTGGCCAACTCCAGTTCGGTCATTCCTTCGCGCAGCAACTCTGGGATGGCAAGGTAGATCGCCTGGGACGCCAGCGCCGCCCGGCGCAAGAGGTTCAGCTCATAGGTCGACTTGATCGCGCGCAAACGATGTATCATGGGCGAGCAATCGATCAGTTCAACGCTACCGAGTATGCGCTCATAATAGCGGAAAGCGTTGACCGGCAGCACGTCCAGCTCCATCCCCATCCGGCGCGGTGCAGGCAGACCGTGCTCGCCCATCAACTCCAGCAGTTGGCGTGGACTGTTGAGGGGAACGATCCTGCCCTCGTCCAGCCGGGACTCGCGCCGGGCCCGGGAGAGGCTCTTGCGGGTCATCAGCAGCGGCTGCAGTCTGGGATCGGCCGGAACGTAAAGGTGGGACCGCTGGATGGTCCCGCTGAAATAGAACAGGTCCGCATTCTGCAGGATGAGCGCGCCGTCCAGGCCGGCCGCATTGAGCTGCACCTGCAGCTTTTCCATCCGGGCATCCAGTTCAGATTTGGGGGTGAGCTGCATCACACTCCTCCGGAAAGAATCCTCAATGATCTGCTACATAGTCGGCAAATGCCCGCCCCACGGCGGTCATCTCTTTGGTTTCCGGGTCGAACAAGTTCCCAGTTGGATAGTGATCCGGCGCATCGGTGTCCGCCACCGAGTACCAGATCCATCGCTGAACCAACCGGTTGTCATCGGCCGGATAGCCCAGCTCATCATCCACCGCGCCGAGCAGGAAATCAAAGGCGCCCGTCATAAAGGCGATCACCCGCTCGGGCGGAAAGCCATAGTCGGCCGGCATCAGCACGCTGAACTCGGTCAGGTAGAGCGGCCGATCCCGGTAACCTCGGTCTCGCATCCAGGCTCGAAAATCGATGAGCTGCTGCTGAAAGATGTCCAACCTGTCATTGTCCTGTACCTCGTACAGGCGGCCGGTGTCGGCGCTTATTCCCGGCGGAATATCAACCCCCCACGAGTTCCGCTCCTCGCGCAAGATCGAGTTGTGCACTGCCCAGACATCAACCGGCATCGCTTCCCCGTAGATGTCCTGATAGGTCTCCAACACGAGGTCAAGATAGGCAAGCCGCAATGGCGTCGGTTGAGACACGGTCCCCGCAACCACTCGCGCCGTCGGGTCTGCTCCCTTGATGAGTGTATATGCATGATGGTAGGCCCGAGCGTACTGTTCCGGAGTACTATTGGATTGCCAGATCACATCCGGCTCGTTGCCAATCTCCCAAAGCGCACCTGGTCGCGCGACCACCAGCGCGCTGAGCACCTCATCGCCGGGCGAAACATTTCCGCCCTGTACTTCCACGATCCGGGCCAGTTCCGTGCCCGGTGGAACATCCCCATCCTCCATGCCGGCCAGAAACCATCCGGCGTTCAGCGCCTCCGTGTCATAAGAATTCAACTCCCCCAACCGGTCCGCAGCCCCAAAGCGCCACCGGATGTCCCTTGGCTCTAGCTCGGGCGAGGCGACGAGACCTACGGGAGCCACTGGTGGTAAAGCCGGCGCCACGGATGCGTCGGCCGCCCCTACGCTCCCCGACGCAGCAGAGACGGCCGTTGGGGCGGGAGAAAGTATGACCGGCATCACTGGAGCGCGAGTCATGCCGGGCGTCGGTGAGACGCCCGAGATCGGTGTGCTGGTGCCGGCCGGACGCGGAGTCCAGGGGAGCGGCGTGGGCGGGATGGACGGAAGCGTAGGCACCAGTCTCTCAGCAGGGGTCGCCGTAGCGGCGATCAGCGCCACCCCGTCCAAGGCCAACTGGAGAGCCCCCCGGCCCAGCACCAGGCAGCCAGCCACGCCAAGGATCAAGGCCAGCACATTGGAGGTTCCTCTTTTCATCGGAGCCCTATCCTGCATTCAGTCGCGGATCCGCCGCCAGAGACGCCGGTTGACCTTCCACGAGCCGGAGATAGAGCTCAATCGTCTGGCGCGTCGTCTGCTCAGGCGTGGGCCGCGCACGGGCGGCGCACTGCGCCCTCTGCGCCAACCGCTTCCTCATCTCATCGCCGCCCGGCGGGGCCATCAAACTCGCCAAAGCTCGTGCGAGCGCATTCGCGTCGGCCGGGGGGACCAACAACCCGGTTTCGCCGTCTTCAATGAGATCGCGGTTGCCCATCACATTGGTCGCCACCACCGCGCAGCCGGCCGCCATCGCTTCCATCAATGTGTAGGGCAGTCCCTCGTACAGTGAGGGCAAGACAAAGACGTCCAACGCTGCCAGTACCTGGGGGATGTCATTGCTGAAACCCGGCAGCGAGACGTGATCGTCCAAGCCCAGATCCGTGACCATCTGGAGCAGCTCTCCCTCGAGTTCCCCCTCCCCTACCAGCAGGAATTGGGCGTCCAGGCCACCGTCGATCAACAGGCGAGCCGCCCGAAGCAGATAGGCGGGCCCTTTCTGGGGCGCCAGCCGGCCGATGGCGCCGATGACCGGACGGGTAGAGTCAAGACCCAGGTTGGACTTGGCGGCCGGCGACCGGTCGAGCCCAAAGCGGGAGAGATCAACGGTGTTCTCAATCAGTGCCAGACGTTCGGGCGGGACAATCGCATGCCGCTGGGCCAGCGTCATCTCTGATTTGCTCACACAGATCACCGCGTCGGTGGCTCGCCGACCGAGCCACCGCTCGACCGCAAGGTACAGCCAGCGGGTGGCAGGCCGGCGGGCCCCGAGAAAGGCGAAAGCATTGGGTGTATACACAACCGGCGGCCGCTCCGATGACCGTACCCTCAGGGCAGCGAGCCGGGCCAGGGCCCCGGCTTTGGAACTGTGTCCGTGGATCACATCAACCCGCTCGCGTTGGATGAGCTTGGCCAGGCGAGACGCCGCGCGCAGATCCGCCAAGGGGTGGATACGACGTCGCATGGGGACAACGGTCGCCGGGATCCCAGCCGCGCCCAGCCTGTCCACAAAGGCAGTATCTTTCCAGGCGCCATCCCTCACGCCGGGGCATGCTACCAACACGTGCAGGCCTGCGCGCTGCAGGCGTAGGGAGAGGTCAAGAACGTGCTGCCCCACGCCGGCGGTGATCGCTTCTACAACTTGCAACACACGGAGCGGATTCACGCTAGATCAGGTAGCTGCTCCTTGATCGTACGGTAGCGCGCGTCCCAGGTATTCCTCCCCGCGATCTCCTTCCGTGCCTCAATCAACCCGGAATCGGTTTCCGCCAGCCCTGCCCCAATACCGGCCAGGAACTCATTCGCGTCCCGCGCCACCACCACCGGCCCGGCGTACGGCCGTAGTTCAGGCAGATCAGTCGCCACCAGCGGCTTCCCCGTCGCCAGGGCCTCGTAGGTCTTGACCGGGTGAATGTGGATCGTGTACTCGTTGATCAGATAGGGAATGACGAACAGGTCCATATGAGAGAGAAAAGCGGGCAGAACCTCGTGGGAACGAAAGCCCAGAAAGTGGACGTTGGGCAAGCGGCGCAGACGCGTGACATCACACCGAACGGGGCCGATGAGAATGATGGACGCGTTCGGGTGGGCAGCAGCCACACGAACGAGCAGTTCCTGATCGAGTCGTCCATCCAGCGTGCCAAAGAAGCAGATCCTTGGGTGGGCCAAAGTCATCAGTTGAGCTGGTTCGGATCTAGGTTCCATGAACGGAGCGATATCAGCTCCCTCCGGCAAATAGGTCATGTGCTGGTTCTTGGCCTTGCGCTCAACATACAATTCGCGGGAGGTGGCAAAAACGTGGTCGGCATGGCGCGCGAGCCAATCCTCCGACGTCACTATCCCAGGCGCGACTCCGGCGGGGTTGGTGATCATGCTGTCAATGCAGCTATAGATCAACCGGGCCGGGCGCAATTCCTTCACCAGTCCAACAACGATCGGAGTGGGTAGAAAGGTCCACACCATCAGCGGTGAGTCGCCGCTCAGCCGGCGAAACGCACGCATCAGGAGTCGTTGATTGACACGATCCACCCATGGCCGGCCGGGAAACGGTGCGATCACCGGCGAGAAAAGCGAAAGATTATCCGTCAGCTTGCGGAACCCTTTCAGGCCCCCACGTAGACGGTTGCGCAGTCGGCTTGCCAGCCGGCCCCAATCACGACGCCCCGCCGCGCGAACACCAAAGGTCTCCACAAATGTGACCAGGTGGCCATCGTCCGCGAGGCGCGACGCCAGTGTCTGCTGCCCCTGCCAAGGAGCATCCCATTCTATCGCCGCTAGCCAGAGAATTCTATACCGTGTCATACGCTACCTGCCCCTCGGCCAGTGATCTGCCGGAATCCTGATCGAGCCACCGAATCGCGCCAGAGAACAACAGCGCCACCAACCAAGCCCGGCAGCAGCACAACCGCATGTAATGCCACGCCGTATCCCAGACCCAGCTCTGGACCAATAGCAAACCAGCCGAGCCCGATTATGCACAGGGCCTCAAAAATGCCAATGCTGGCTGGTACTCCCGGCACACGACCCCCCATCTGGAGCAGAATGAGGAGGACGGCGGCTATCGAGAATCGACCGGGGATGCCCAATGCGATGAGCACTAGCCAATTGACCAGCATTCCAGCAACCCAGATCGCTGCCGTCCACAGGATGAGGATGCAGGCCCGGCCTGGTCGGAGCCATGCAGCCATGCCATCCAACACCAACACACCTGCTCCGGTCACGCGCTCGCCGAATCGTACGAGCCACCCTTCCAACCAGCGCCGGCCGCTAACGAGGATCAGAGCGGCCAGCAAACCAACTGCAGCGGCCAGCGCCGCCGCCACCCCAGCCTGTTGTGCCCAGGCCGGCAGGGGAAGCAGCCACAGCAGCAGCAAGCCCCCTCCTGCCAGGGCCACCATGTCCAGCAGCTTCTCCCCGGCCACGGTAGTGAGGACCGCAACCTTGTCCCGGCCGCCTCCCTGCCCTACCAGATAGGCCCGAACGACAGGGCCCAACCTGACCGGAAAGGCGATGTTCACTAACTGGGCCACAAGGAGTGCGGACGCCAGCCGCTCAAAGCGCACCGGTCGTGAGCTGGGGAAAAGCGCCTTCCACCGAGCCGCGCCGACCGCAAAGGTGGCAGACTGGGCCAATAGCGCCAGCATTAGAAGCCAACCATTAGCGCCCCTGAGCGCATGGAGGCTCTCAACCCAATCAATCTTCCTGGTGGCCAGCCAAAGCAGCACCACGCTGAAAAGCAAACCCAGCAGTCGCACACGCCTCTGCGAGGTCAGACCGCCATCAGGCATTGCGGGGTTGTCGCATCGTTGTGTCACCATCCGGAATCCGATCGGTCTGCGTCCAGCGCCACACGGCCGCCAGCAGCCCGAACTGGCCCCAGATCATGATGTGGGCTCGCAGACTGGAGCCAACCGTATCCACTAGGCCGTGAACCAGAAAGGCCATCAGACCAGCCAGCAGTCCAATCGCCAGCGGTTCCCAGGGCCGCCCGCGGCTCAGACGTATCGCCTGCACCCCCATCACCCCCAGCAGGCCAATCAGCGCCAGGAACGCGATGAAACCGGGGAACCCGTGGTCTATTCCCGTCTGCACATAGATGTTGTGAACGTGCGGCATCTCTGTATCCGGACTCACCAGAAAGAGCGGGTAGAGAACAGGTAGTACTCGTGGGAACATACCGAGCCCAATGCCGGTAAAAGGAAAGTCCTGCATCATATACAGTCCGCGCGACAAGAGTTCCAGACGTCCCTCCCCACTGCGGACAGTACTGTCCCCAAGTCCTCCCATAGCCAGATTGAGCGCGGGCTGCAGTCCATAGGTGGCAACACCCACTCCGACGATAACGATCAGAACGAGTGCCGCCCAAGCCCAGCGGCCGCCGCGCCCCACGGCCACCATCAGCAGCGCCACACCGAACCCCAGCAACGCGCCTCTGGATTGGGTCAGGACCAGGACGCCTGTCTCAGCCAGAAAGAGTGCGCCCAGAAGCAACCGGTGGGTCCATGCTCGGGAGCTGCAGGTGTATGCGGCTGTCACCGGGATCAGCATCGCCAATACGCCGGCCACGATATTGGGGTGAAAACCCTGAGAATACCAAAAGTCGCCGATCAAGTGGGGGATCCGCTGCCGCAGACTGGCCGGCAGGAATTTGCTGCCTTATCCCCAAGCCGTGCCAAACAAGATCAGAGCCGCCAAAAGGGCCGTTCCGATCAGCACCGCCCACCCTGCCAGCTCAAGCTTGCGCCCTGTTCTGCCTCCACCCCCGCGGCTGGCCAAGGTGTTGACCAGAGAGTAAAAGAGCGCGACCGCGGCCACGTATTTGATGAGGTGGGGCACTGCCAACTCTGGAAGAGCGGCCGCCCACAAACCCACGGGAAGGGTGGCGAGTAGGATCAAAATCGGTATGTCGGCCGGAGTGGAGGTAAAGTAGCAACCGCGTGCAATCCGATGCAACCACCAAAGCAGCGGGACAGTCAACAGGGCCAACACCACCGCCGCGGTCGGTAATCGCTCAGAAAAGATCAATATGGACGAGACAGCAGCAACGGGGACAACCTGCCAATCGGCTAGCCAGGTCAAGAACGTCAACAAGCGGGAGTTCTCTTGGATCACGCGGTCGCGAACCTATTGGAGGCCGTGCGCGGCAGGATAGAAAGAATTTTTCACGCTCAACCCTCAGCGCTCTCCTGACTGGTCAGATTCCAGCCGCCAATTGTATCATGGGAGAGGGATTTGCCCAAACAGACAGGCCGCGGGTGTCGAGAAACAGACAAGATGCAGTTCCGCCGCTCCGCAAGAATAACTGGCAGGTGTGGAGCCTTTTGACGGTTCGGACGGTTCCGGGCGCGATCCTGGCAGACGGAGACTCGGTCTCTAAAGGCCAACTATCCGGGCCGGGCCGGTGATGTCTTTCAGAGCGTGGCGAGTGTCGACGATGAGTCTAGCCTCCTGGGCGATCTGGGACCAATCATAGCTACTGTGGTCAGCGATCACCACAACACAATCGGCGGCCGGCAGCGCCTGATCCAGATCCTCCGAGACCAGATCCATCCCCTCCTGGGCCAACGTGGGGACAAAGGGGTCGTGATAGCTCACCCGCGCTCCTTTTTCCAGCAACTGCTGGATGACGTCCAACGCGGGACTCTCGCGCACGTCATCAATGTCGGGCTTGTAGGTCACCCCCAACACCAATACTTTCGATCCGCGGACCGGCTTGGCGTCATCGTTCAGCCCATCCACCACCTTGCCAACCACATAGTCCGGCATGTGGCTGTTGATCTCGCCGGCCAACTCGATGAACCGGGCATTATAGTTGAGCGTCTTGAGCTTCCAGGAGAGATAGTGGGGATCAAGTGGGATGCAATGCC
>DAOUVM010000253.1 GCA_030667645.1 Ardenticatenales bacterium
AGGCCACTGCGCAGGCAACCATCCGGAACCTCAAGGATCGCGCCAACGGCCGTGACTGCAAGATAGACATCGCCTTTCAGGGCAAGGCAGCCCTTCCAACCCTGCAGGCAATGACAGACGACCGCCGCATCAAGGCGGCCCTCAAGCGACTGCGCCGCACCGATCTGATGGAAGCTGAACTGTCTGGCATCCCGCTGGTAATCGCTCGCACCGGCTATACTGGCGAAGAGATCGGATACGAGATGTTCGTTCATCCAGACCAGGCGGTCGAGCTCTGGAACCTGATCCTGGAAGAGGGGGAGCCGCTCGGCGTCAAACCGGCCGGATTGGCCGCCCGCGACAGCACACGGACCGAGTTCGGCCTGCCCCTCTATGGTCACGAACTGGCAGGACCGTACTCGATCAACCCAATAGAGGCCGGCTTTTCCGGTTATGTCAAATACCACAAACCGTTCTTTATTGGCCGCGATGCATTGCTGGCTACCGAACGGAAACGGGCCATGGAAGTGCTGCGCTTCCGGATGAACGAAAAGAGAGTTCGGGTACCCAAGATGGGAGACCCGGTTATCAATAGACGCGGCCAGGTGATCGGCCGTGTGACCAGTTGTTCAATCGACAGCGTTGGCTATCTGATCGGGCTGGCCTACTGCAAAGAGCGGGCCAACGTCGAGGGAACACCTTTGCAGATCCTCACCCTACCCCATCGGGTGCCGGCCGGCAAGGCCGCCGACAAGCTAGAGCCGGGCGACAAGATGGTGCTGCCGGACCACGCCACTGTGTTGACTCGCCTTGTCGAGCGAGATGATGCAAGGCAGGCGCTGCCGGGGGATGGGGACTAGCCGAGCCCTCATGCAGTTGCTGATCGTCTTTCTGCTTACGATAGTTGTCCACGCGGTGGACACCAGCGCGTTCGCCGCCCGGCTGGCGGGGGTGCGCACCGGCCGGCTGGCGCTGGCTGGTTCGCTCTTTAACGTGCTGGCCCTCACGTCGCGCGGCGCGAACACGGCCGCAGGGCCGCTTATCGCCATGATGACCGACTCGGCTGCTATCTACCACGAGACAGCATCCCTCCTGCTCAGTTTCCGCGTGATGCTGCTGGCCGCCACGGCCGGCACGCTGGTAGCTGGCCTGCTGATTCCCAGCCTGAGCCGCGTTCTCGCGTCCGGCGTCGCCTCGTACGAGAGACGGCGGTCCCTTCCGAGGGTCATCGTGCGCGGCGCCTCTGTGCGGGGTTATTGGCACGTGCGGAAGGATCTCAAGCGGCCGCGACTCTCGTCGATTAGAGAGTTGCGGCGCAGTCCTTTCCCCAAACGTTTTCTGGCCGCCAGCATTGCGATCACCGCCATCTTTACGGTGAGCAACTTTGCTGCTCTCTATGCCAGCGCCCTGGTGCCCGAAGGAGCCCGCACGGCCGCCAGTTTGGCGCCGCTCTTGACCGGATCGGCCGTCGTACTGAACATCCTGGTGGTAACTCCTCTGGCCGCCCTGGTGACCGATGAAGCGCTGCGCGGCGAACGGTCCCTGCAGGACGTGTCCTACATCACGATCTGGCAGGTGGGGGCTCGGTTCGTGGGAACCCTGCTGGCGCAGCTCTTGCTCTGGCCCATGGGCTGGATGCTGGCAGAGATGACCCGCTGGCTGGTCACCTAGACAAGGAGTGCAACCGCCAAATAAGGAATCGGGGAGTTGCCGGATACATGACCAGCCGACGACTTCCCGAGACAAGCCCTAGACAAGCTGCCCGTGCAGCCCCAAACCACACCGAGGTATGCCCATGACCGAGAAATCATTCCTGGTTCCTCCCAATACAGAGATCCGGCTGTCTGAATACGACCCTGACTCTACCCGGGAGTGTCGCGATCGCGGTGAGGCGGCCGAGGAACTCGAGACAAACGTACAGCGCCTCCAAGAGCTTCAGACCGTACTCTATGCAGAGGGCAAACACTCACTACTCGTCGTCTTGCAGGCAATGGACGCCGGCGGCAAGGATGGGACGATCCGGCACGTGATGGGCAGGCTCAACCCGCAAGGGGTCCACGTCGCTAGCTTCAAGGCGCCGACCAGGCGAGAACTGGCCCACGACTTTCTCTGGCGCATCCACCAACACACCCCCGGCCGGGGCGAGATCGCCGTCTTTAACCGCTCCCATTATGAGGACGTACTCGTGGTGCGGGTTCACAATATGGTCCCCGAGTCGGTCTGGCGGGCGCGATACGACCACATCAACGCCTTTGAGCGCCTGCTGGCAGACAGTGGAGTGACCATTCTCAAGTTCTACCTGCACATCTCCAAAACGGAGCAAAAGGAACGCTTTGAGAAGCGCCTGCGCGACCCGCGGAAGAATTGGAAGTTCGCCCGCGGCGATTTGCGGGAGCGCAAGCTGTGGGAGAATTATATGGGTGCCTTTGAGGAAGCGCTGTCCCGCTGCAGTACCCGCAATGCCCCCTGGCACATTATCCCGGCCGATAAGAAATGGTACCGCAACCTGATCGTCTCTCGCATCCTGGTGCAAGCACTCGAATCGCTGGATATGAGCTATCCGCCCGGCGAACCAAACCTTGACCAGGTGTCAATCCCAGACTAGCGGGAACGGTTGACGGCCGCGCCCACCACCACGATCAACGCTGACCTCACGGATGATCGCGAGGATATGGAACAAGGGCGTGCCGCCCTTGACCGTTCGCAGATTTGGCGGTAGACTATTCGCCTTTGACCGACCAATCAGAGTGAGCGAACTTTTGGAGAGCAATCCCTCTTTCCTCTATCCCTTGAAATGCAGCGTCCATCGGGCGCTTGGCGCATGCTCGCCAGCCATTCGGGCGCGCGCTCAAGCGCGACGTGTTCCAGAGATCACCAATCGGTTCCACACACAACCATAATACCAGGAGGCATCATGCGAGAATTGAACGCAACCGAACAGACAATGATGTGGGGCGTCGTCGTCGTTGCCTTTATCAGCCTGGCATACGCCTGGTGGTTGTGGCGTGATACCTTGAGGCGTGACAAGGGTACGAAAAAGATGCTCGATGTGTGGCATGCCATCAAATCCGGGGCGGAGGCCTACCTGCGACAGCAATTGAGGACCATGTGGCCTATCCTGTTGGTCCTGACGGCCGCAATGTTCTTGAGCGTCTATCTGGTACCGCCGACAGAAGAAGCGGACCGCCTGTACGGTGAGAACGCCCGCCTGGTCATCGGCATCGGTCGCACGGTTGCCTTTATCCTCGGCGCGGCGTTCTCCACCATGGTCGGGCAGTTGGGCATGCGGGTGGCTATTGAGGGCAATATTCGGGTGGCGGCTGCGGCATCCCGCGTCAAGTACAATGAGGCGTTGACGGTGGCCTACCGGGCGGGGACCTTTACCGGGATGCTGACCGATGGTATGGGTCTGCTGGGTGGAACCGCCATCTTTATGATCTTCGGCAAAGCCTCGCCGGATGCATTGCTCGGCTTTGGTTTTGGCGGCACGCTGGTGGCGCTGTTCATGCGAATCGGCGGCGGCATCTATACAAAGTCGGCCGACGTGGGCGCCGACCTGGTGGGTAAACTGGAGGAAGGACTGCCGGAAGACGACCCGCGCAACGCGGCCGTCATCGCCGATCTGGTGGGAGACAACGTAGGGGACTGTGCGGGAATGGCAGCCGACATCTTTGAATCCTACGAGGTGACCATCGTCTCCACTCTCATTCTGGGCATAGTCCTCTACCACCAGACGGGCAACACGATCTGGATCGTCTATCCCCTCATCGTCCGCGCCATCGGTGTCATCTCATCCATCATAGGAACCTTTACGGTCCCCATGTGGGAGAACTTTCCAATCAAGGCGCTGCGGGCGAGTGATGCCGAGGGAGCTATGTTCCGCTCCTACGAGGTGTCCAGCATCAACACAATTGTGTTTGCCTTTATCTTTTCCTGGTTCTATGCCCAAGAGTGGCAACTCGCGCTGCTCAATGCAGTCGGGGTGGGACTCGCGGTGTTATTCAACCCACTCACATCCTACTTTACCGCCACGCGGCACAAGCCGGTCCAGGAAATCGTCGAGTCAACCAAGACCGGTCCCGCCACCACTGTTCTATCGGGGCTGGCGGTGGGGATGGAAGCCAGCGTCTGGAGCCTGCTGGCCATTGCCGCTGTGCTGGGAACCAGCTTTCTGATCTACCGCGACCAACCGGCTATCTACGCTCTGTATGGAGTTGCCATGATCGGCATTGGCATGCTCTCCCATACCGGCAACAACGTGGCGATGGATTCCTTTGGCCCAATTGCCGACAATGCCAGCGGAATCGGCGAGATGGCCGGAGTGGGCGAAGAGGCACGGCGGATCATGACGGATCTGGACGCAGTGGGCAACACGACCAAGGCGATCACCAAACAGATTGCTATCGCCTCGGCTGTGATCGCGGCTACGACCCTGTTCTTCTCCTTTGTCACGGATATAGGATTGGTCCAGGAGCGGCTGGGTGTGGTGGCGTCCAACATCATTCAATCAATCCGCATCTCAACTCTGGAAGGAACCATTGGGTTCCTGATCGGTGGCGCACTGCCGTTCTTCTTCTCGGCCTTTTCGCTGCGAGCCGTCTCGCGCGGCGCGGGGCTGGTGGTGAATGAGGTCAGGCGTCAGTTCAAGATCGAGGGCG
>DAOUVM010000063.1 GCA_030667645.1 Ardenticatenales bacterium
GGCCTTCAAGCGGGACCTGACCAGCGGTAGTCTGCACCGGGCTATCTGGTACCTGGCTCCAGCGATGATGTTGGAGACCGGCATCATGAATGTGGCCCAGGTGCTGGACACGTACTGGATTGGACAATTGGGATCGGCGGCTCTGGCGGCCGTGACCATCAGCGTCTCGATCCGGTGGGTGATGAACAGCCTGGCAAACGGACTTGGCATCGGGGGGATGGCGGTGGTCGCTCGACGAATGGGCGCGAGGGACAGAGTGGCGGCCGAGCATGCCGCGTCGCAGACCATTCTCCTGGGCCTGATCGTCTCGTTCGTGTTGGCAGGCGGGGGCCTGGCGGTGTCTCGTCCACTCTTGGCGCTGTTGGGAGCGGATAGCACCGTCATGGATCTAGGACTTGCTCATTTGCGGGTGTCGCTTGGGGGGATGTTCACTCTTGTTCTTGTTTTTGTCATCAATGCCATGTTGCGCGGGGCGGGAGAAGCTCGACTGGCCATGACAGTCCTGATTCTCTCCACTGCGACCACCGTTGTACTGGAGCCGGTGCTTGTATTTGGACTGGGTCCGATTCCGCCGTTGGGGGTGGCCGGATCCGCTTGGGCCACTGTACTGGGATTTGGCGCCGGCCTCATCTTGCAGGCAGCGGTGCTCCTCCGAGGCCGGGCGCTGATCGGCATCAGGTTGAATGACCTCCGGCCCGATTTTCCGCTGATGGCGCGCATCATTGGCATCGCACTGCCTAGCACCGTCCAGATGGCCCTTCGCTCGTCCTCCCGGCTGATCGTTGTGGGACTGGTGGGGCTGTACGGGACCTTTGCCTTAGCGGGGTATGGAGTTGCCAACCGGCTGTTGCTCATTGCCCTGATACCCGGCTTTGGGCTGGGGAATGCCGCTGGGACGCTGGTGGGACAAAACCTGGGAGCACGCAGGCCGGACCGGGCAGAGCGGAGCGCGTGGTGGGTGAGTGCCTACGCAGCCGCCTATATGTTCGCCGCCGCAGCCTTTCTCTTCTTCTTTGCCCGCCCTCTGATCACCCTGTTCGACGCCACCCCAGAGGTCGTCGCGGTTGGCGTCGAATGCACCCGGGTAGTCGCCTTTTCGATGATCGCCAGCTCCGTGGGGGTAGTCCTGGCCAGAGGTTTCGACGGAGCCGGGAACACTGTGCCCGCGATGGCGATCAACCTGATCAGCTTGTGGGCGTTGGAACTTCCCGCCGCCTTGGGCCTCTCCCGCTGGCTCGGGCTAGGCGCCACCGGCGTGTGGTGGGGCAGGGCAGTCGCCAACCTGGCAAACGGCCTGCTATTTGCCTTGTGGTTCCAACGCGGCAGATGGAAGCACAGGGACGTCTAGGTGCGACCGCGCATTGGCGAGGGCTGCAACGAGGAAAGCCGTCGCTGGTCGTCTACTCGTGGCCCAGCAACAGAGAGCCCGGGAAGGGCCTTGGGCCAAGGAAGAATTTCGAGAAACTGCATAGAGGAACACGCTGCCGATTCCGGTTCAGGCTGCTGAGAACTGCCGGCTAGCTGCCACAAGCGGGCTTGTCACATGTTCCCACAGTCGCCGGATGTGTTGGTCATTGGAAACGACCTCGTCCACCCGGTTGAGCAGCTCACACACTCTGGCTCGGGTGATCTTGACGTCGTCTCCAGAATAGAGCTCCGAGCGGTGCTGCAGGAGTCGATCCAGGGTGGCGCCGGCCAGCACAATGGGTACCAGGCAGAACTTGCGGATACCGATTTCCTCGGCCGGTACACCCAGGACATAGTCTAGTCCCTGAATCAGGTGGCGGTAGGCATAGACAAGAATCGGGATGATCTTGTCTGAGGCGTCGTTTGGCCCTAGTGGTAGGTATTGCTTGGGGATGTAGTGCCGTCCTTCGGTGTGGTCTCGGAACGAATCCTTGATGATGTTTGTCAGTTGCAGGCCGGCAGCGTATCCGATCTCCAAAGTGCGCAGATAGAGCAACCGTCCTTCCTCGATATGCGGGGAGTAGAGCGCGAACAGTGTGGTGAGCATCTCGCCCACGATGCCGGCCACGGTGTAGCAATAGTCATCTAGCTCCCTCAGCCGAAGCAGAGAGAGACTGTTGTGGTTGTCATGACGGTCGATCCAGGATTGCATTCCACGCGCCGTCCGGGTCAGGTGCTCAGAGATCACCTGAATGTATTCGGCCGGCAGCTCCCCCAGTTGGTCCATGATGAAAGGAGTCTGGCGCAAGACCTGGACATGACTGGGATCCTGAACCTGCTCTTCATGGTCATAATGAGCCGCAAAGCTGCGAGCCAGGGCAGGGTCATTGGGCCGGTTGACCACCTCGATCAGGTTTTCCAGCTCTTCAATGCGGCGTTCTCTGGGCCACAGATAGGCATCTTCAATGGTATCCGCGTTCCGAAAGAGCAAATAGCCCAATGTGACCGCTTCCACCAGCGGGGACGGGAGCATGGGGATGTTGAGGGCAAAGGTTCGAGATGCACCGATAAGCAGAGTCTGAAGCCGGTCCAGCATCACGTTCATGGTCATATCCTCATCCAAAGAGCCGTCACGGTGCTGACCGCGCATCGCCTGGCGCATGCAGTAGAGAGTCGCTGGAACAGTATGCCCGCAGCGACACTATTCTAGGTCAAGTCTGCTGTTCTGTCCAGCCTACGGATCAGGATGAACCGGTGCGCGAGGGGCTTTTCGATCCCGTCCCAGGAGATGATTTGATCGAGTTTCTCTGGAACTCTCTGGTTGCGCGATTGAGGAGTTTCGTATAGTATTGCCTTCCGCACACCAAAGGCAAGAGTGGATGCCCGATGCCAATTGGAACAGCCCTACAGACGCTGCGCCGGAATGAGGCGTTTCTGAAAGATGTGGTAGCCTGGGAGGTATTCCCGCCCCGGCCGGCCCGTTATGCCGACCCACCAGCCGAGTTGGATGTCGACTTGGTTGGCCTGCTGCGCAAGAGGGGGGTGTGGCCCCTCTACACCCATCAAGCTCTGGCAGTTCAGGCGGCGCTGGCGCGGGAGAACCTGGTTGTGGTGACCGGCACCGCCTCTGGCAAGACGTTGTGCTACAACCTGCCCGTACTCCAGTCGCTCCGGGACGATCCGGCCGCAACGGCGCTGTACCTTTTTCCCACCAAAGCACTGGCTCAAGATCAGTTGGCAGTGCTGGGAGAGTGGGTGGAGGACCTGGACAGCCGGGTGAGGCGGAAGTTGCGAGTCAATCTATATGATGGAGACACACCGCCAGGACGCCGGACATCAATTCGCAATGCGGGCGGAGTAGTACTTTCCAACCCCGATATGCTGCACATTGGGATACTGCCTCATCATACACGCTGGGCGATGTTTCTGGCGAACTTGAGAATAGTGGTTCTTGATGAGATACACGCATATCGGGGGGTATTCGGCAGCCACATGGCGAACCTTTTGCGTCGCCTTTCCCGGATCTGTCGCCTGTATGGCAGCGACCCTCGCTTCATTTGCACTTCTGCCACCATTGCCAACCCGGCCGAACATGCACAACGGTTGATTGAGGCTCCGGTCACGTTGGTGTCAGAGGACGACGATGGCTCTCCCCGAGGAACTCGTCACTTGATTCTCTACCGCCCGCCCATGGTCAACCCAGTGCTTGGCATACGCCGGAGCGCCATGGAATCAAGCGCACAGATTGCCGGTACTTTTCTGCGGTCGGGCGCGCAGACCATTCTGTTTGCCCGCTCTCGTCTTATGACCGAGTTACTGCTCACCTCTTTGCGAGAGCGGTTGGCGCCGGATACGCTCGCGGCCGACAGCCTGCAGGCCTACCGGGGTGGGTATCTGCCGCGGGAGAGGCGATCGATTGAACGCGGACTCCGGAACGGGGAGGTGCGCGGGGTGGCGGCAACCAATGCGCTTGAGCTCGGAGTGGACATCGGTGAACTGAGCGCTTGCGTGTTGGTGGGCTATCCGGGGACCATAGCCAGTACCAGGCAGCAAGCTGGTCGCGCCGGCCGGCGCCTGGGAAGCTCGGCGACCGTGTTGGTGGCAACCGCAAACCCGTTGGATCAGTACGTCATCACCCATCCGCAATACCTATTGGAGCGCAGTCCAGAATTTGCGCTCATCAATCCCAATAACCTAGTCATCCTCGTCAACCATCTCAGGTGCGCGGCATTTGAACTCCCCTTTGAGACTGGCGAGAACTTTGGGGATGCCAGCCAAGTCGGGGACATACTGGACTATCTGAGCGATGCCGGTGAGCTCAATCGCGGGCGGAACAGATATCACTGGGTGGCGGACGACTATCCTGCTGCAGCGGTCTCCCTGCGCAGCGGGAGCAACAATAACATCATCATACAAGATGTCTCGGACCCGGATCGGCCGGAAGTAATCGGCCAATTGGAGCGGGAGAGTTGCCCCGCCCTGCTGCACGAGGGGGCGATCTATCACCACCGGGGTCAGAGCTTCCTGGTGGAGGCGCTCGACTGGGAAGGCGCCCGAGCGGACGTGCGGTGGATCTCGGCCGATTACTATACCCGCGCCGGTCTCTCACGTTCGCTGCAGGTTTTGAGGGTGGAGGAATCCGCCCGGGCCGGGATGGTACGAAAGCATCAGGGCGATGTCCTGGTCACCAGCCAGGCAACCGCCTATCGCAAAGTGAAAAGCACCACACACGAGACGTTGGGATGGGGAGAAGTCGATCTGCCTTTGCAGGAGCTAGAAACAACCGCCTACTGGATCACGCTAATGCCCGAGTTGACTATCCAGTTGCAGGAGGCCAAGGTGTTGCTTGCTCCGATTGACTATGGGCCAAAATGGGTGGAGCAGAGGGCCAAGGCCGCGGCAAGGGATCGCGGCCGATGCCAGCACTGCGGCGCCCAGGAACGCCCCGGACGGCGTCATGACGTGCATCACATCCAGCCTTTCCGCACTTTTGATGATATCTCCGGCATCAACGAGCGATACTCGCAGGCCAACGCTCTCAGGAATCTGATCACCCTATGCCCCGTCTGCCACCGCAGAGCCGAGAGCCAGGTCCGCACCGCCAGTCCTATCTCCGGGCTGGCAGGTGTGCTGCGAAACCTGGCTCCGCTCTACCTGATGTGTGATGCGCACGACATACTCGTGTTGACAGGAGACGATGGACCGACGGTGACAGTATACGAACGGGTGTCGGCCGGAGTGGGCTTTAGCCAGCATCTCTATGCGGTGCACACCGAGCTGTTGGAGGCCGCCCTGGACCTGATCCGCAGTTGCTCCTGTGCGGATGGCTGCCCCGCGTGCGTGGGTCCGGTGATTGCGGGAGACGCAGGTGGGGGACCCCCAGAGACCAAAAGGGGGACATTGATATTACTAGAGGGGATGCTGCACGCGTGATGCGGATCTAGCGCACTGTCAACATCGCCAGCGGGGAGCGGAGACGAGGGAGGGAAAAAATAGCGTCCGCCAGCGGGGGGTGCCGGCGGACGCTCGCGCCAAAGGAGGAAACAGCAACGAACCTGATGATCCAAACGTCCGTCTCAACAGACTCGCGCCTTGACAATCATCATATCCTGTTTGCCCTGCGCAATCGAGTGATGCAGCGCACTCAATATGTGTGACAGATGTCACAAACGGCCTAGTCGGCTTGGGGGATGAATGCCGGCGCCGGATCGACATGGGGACCGCCCGCCGACACAAAACTCTCCCAGTGTCCCTGGGATTCCAGCAGGCCGTACGAAAAGATGGCGTGTCCACCCGTTTGCCCCGGCGGAACCGCCGCTCGCGCAATGGCTATCCGCGCCGTTATCTCGCCAAAATCGTCATAGCCGCCTCCGATGCCGGCAACGATGTGCCGGCCGGCGGCGTGATCCTGGAAATCGTGGATCAGGACCTCAAATCGATATTGGATCCAATAGTCAGCGCTGTAGTTTGCCGGGTAGATCATGGGAAAGAGTATGTCAATGATGCCGGCCTGTGCCCACTCTTGACTGTCCTGGTAATAAAACTCTCGCCCCTCCCTCGCTCCCCATCCCCATCGGTCCTGGTACACTGGCCAGACGGCGGCCGAGAGCATTACGCCTGGCGGCATGGCCTGGTACGCTCGCCGGACCAGATCGGTCACCTGGGCTCGCTGCCAATCTTCCCAACCGGCATCAAAGCAAGCATCCCCAGGAAAGCGACCGATACTGAATGGGTCACAAGAGTATTGAGGCCCAGCGTAGCGGATATAGTCCAGGTGTATCCCGTCGATCTCGTATCGAGCGGCAATGTCGGCGACCACCTCTACCACATGGTCGGTCACCGGTGGAGCGCCAGGCGAAGCGAATAGGTAACCATCGCTCAGATTCATGGGTTGTCCGCTGTCGTCCCAATGCCGCCAATCCGCCCAGCCGGCGTCGGGCCACTCGGACCAGGTCCAAAACGGATGGCGCGGCTCGGTACTCTTGGGCGGCTCCGAGCTCCCGGACCACGTGGGGTAGACGTTGACGTAAGCATGGACCTGCAGGCCGGCCGCATGCGCCTGGTGGATCATATGCCCCAATGGGTCCCAATCAGGATCGCGCCCCAGCTCACCATCGCTGTTGAGCAGTTTGGACCAGGGTTCCAGGCCACCGGCGTAGAATGCATCGGCCACGCCCCGCACCTGGAACAGGATGGCGTTGAAATTGGCGGCGGCAGCCCGGCTCACTATATCGTCGATCCTGGCTGGGGACCCGGGGTTATATGAACTGGTCCAATCAAATCGGGACACCCAAAGCCCGCGGAACTCTACAGCGGGTGGGGAGGGGGTTGCGGTGGGTGTGGGTGATGGAGTCACGGATGGTGTTGGAGTTGGCTCTGTCCTCGAAATCGCCGGCAAGAATATGAATCGGTCGAGTGATGTACCGGCAAGGGCTATCGCCACCGAAAGGAGCAGGGCCAAGAAGACGACAGTGGGTAGGCCAGGGCGAAAGCGTTGCATCTTTACATCTCGGATTCGAGCTCGGACTTTTGGGGGGAGCGGCTGAGGCGGGACCCAATCAGCGTTGCATCGCTGATGGATACGCTCTGGCCAGGATGGGCGGCTCGCGCCAACCTGGTCTGCTCTCAGCCGAACCCCGTTGCTTTCACAGCAATTGTAGCACAGAGAGGCAGAACTACCATAGAGACCAAAGGGAGTTGAAAACCGAGCCGTGGCGACGGCGCCTCGCTTCTCTTTTTGCACTCTCAGGTCACGGTGGCGCCTGCAATCGCCCTGACTCTCCGTTGCAGATGCTATGCGGATGCGAGATACGAATGCCGGATGAGTTTGTCCGTGGATGCCGTTCCTTTGACACACTGAACATCAACGTGTTACAATCTCTGCTTCTTGACGCGTCAGGCGAAGAACGAACCAAGGAGTGTGCAAATGAAGAACCTTAAGGTGTGGGCGGTTCTGGTGGCTGCTCTCATGTTGATCGTCGGTTGCCGACCGACAGGGGAGACAGACATTCCGGGCACGGCAGAACTGACGCTCACCGAGGATGGCGAAGCAGTCTGCGAGCCAGAGGATACTGACTGCGAGGAAGAGCCGACCGCAGGGGAGGCCGCCGCGGAGCAGGTCGAAGGGCCTACCACTGCGCCGGCGGAGCAAGCCGCATCAGAACAGACCGCGGAAACGCCAGTCAATCCCGACGATCCATTTGCTATTCGGGATTCGGACTGGGTAATGGGGCCGGACGACGCGCTCATTACCCTGCTTGAGTATGGCGACTATCAGTGACCAGCTTGCGCGACCGTTGTGTCGCCGATTGAGCATCTGGTAGATGCTTTCCCGCAAGATATCCGTTTCATCTATCGCCACTTTCCGCTGACCAGCATTCACGACAAGGCCGACATTTCGGCCCGCGCGGCCGAGGCTGCCGGCCGGCAGGGCAGTTTCTTTGAGTACCACCACATTCTCTACGAACGGGTCGCAGACTGGGGTGGCCTACCGGGCGAGGATGCCGTGCGCCAGAAATTCGCCGAGTACGCGCTGGAATTGGGACTGGATCAGGAGCAGTTCGAGGCCGACCTGAATGCACCCGAGACCGCGGCAAAGGTTGATGCAGCCTACCAGCATGCAGTCTCTCTCGGCCTGGGTGGCACACCTACTTTCTTCCTCAACGGGCAGATGTTCGATGGCAGAAATTTGTCTGCACCCGTGGAGCAGTGGGCAAGCTTCATCGAGGCACAGAAGGCGCTCAGTGGACTTGCCTCGTACGAAAAGCCGGCGATGGCAATTGATCTGGACAAAGAGTATCTGGCTACGGTTGAGACGGAGAAAGGGGCCTTTGTTATCGAGTTGTACGCGAGATCGGCCCCCGAAACTGTCAATAGCTTTGTCTTTCTGGCCAACGAGGGATGGTTCAACGGCATCACCTTCCACCGAGTGATTGAGGGTTTCATGGCCCAGACGGGTGACCCCTCTGCCACCGGTATGGGAGGTCCCGGATACGTCTTTGACGATGAAATCGATTCCGACCTCACGATGGACGGGCCGGGCTGGGTGGCGATGGCCAACGCCGGCGCGGGCACTAACGGCAGTCAGTGGTTCATCACCTTTACCGCGCAGCCCCAGTTGGATGGCAAACATGCCATATTCGGCTATGTGATTGAGGGGATGGAGGTGGTCGAGTCCTTGACACTGCGTGACCCGGCAGCGAGCAGTGATCTGCCTCCCGGCGACATGATCATTTCTGTCACGATTGAAGAGAGATAGCCCGCTCTAGCCGGGGAATACGTACCTGGGTCTGCCCCCCAAGAGGGAGGCAGAAAAGGCGGCAAGGCAATGAGACCGAAAGGGTGCTATTGGCCGGTGGTGCTCCTCCTGGTGCTGCTTTTCGCCGGATGTGACCGGTCCGGCGGGGAGGCGACCGAGACCCCGGCCGCAGAGCCGGACAGCAGTCAGCTTGCGTTCACCGTACCTTACCGGGCGGTGCTGAATGAGGGTGACTCTGTGTCGGGCGCTCAGCTCCAGTACGTCGGCAACAGTGACGATGGGATCCACGTGCGAATCGGCGGTGAGGATGCCTATAAGAAGGTAGGTGACTCTTTCAATTGGCATGCGAGCGCTGCCCCTGGAGTTGAGCTGGACTATAAGCTGCGCGTCATGGGAGTGTACCTGGGGGTGTTTCAGGCCTGGGGTGATGTGGATATCATCGTTTCGGAGACTGCACCGGTAGTGATGGAGCTGCCGGACAGTGCGCCGTGGGTCTTTTCGCCGGCTGTCGCCACCTATGCGGTCACTAGAGGGGAGTCTGTCCCCGGCACTACCTACAGCTACCTTGGCAAATCAGACAACGGTGCCCAATTCGGTGGCGTAGAGGGTTATGCCTACCGGGAGATAGCTGATTCGCTCGAATGGTCCGGCCGAGTCCGCGGCAATGTGTATCTGGATCTGACCATGCGAGTGAGCTCGATTGGCGAGGAGGAAGTGCATCTGATCGGAACTGCCACTGTCTGGATCTTTCCCTAGCAGGGGGGGCGTTGTTCGCCGCCGTGACAGGAGAAGCTGAGGCCTCTCGACGTCGTTTTTCGATGGTGGGGAGCGCCTGGGCTGTCTCCGAACTAGGGAGCCGGCGCTTGCTCATGGGCGTCCTGCCAAAGCGCAAAGGTCGGAGGTCCACCGAGA
>DAOUVM010000220.1 GCA_030667645.1 Ardenticatenales bacterium
CACCACCACTGTATGCCAGCCATAACTGGCAAAGCGCGCCGGCACGTCCTCGGAAAAGGTCAGCTCAGTGCTGCCCTCAATCGAGATCTCGTTATCATCGTAGAGAAAGATCAGCTTGCCAAGCCCCAGGTGGCCGGCGAGCGAAGCAGCCTCGTGGGAGATGCCCTCCATCAGATCGCCATCGCTGACGACCGCGTAGGTATGGTGGTCAACGATGGTAAAGTCGGCCCGGTTGAAGCGAGCCGCCATCATCCGCTCTGCCAGCGCCAGACCCACGGCCGCCGCAAATCCCTGCCCCAACGGGCCGGTCGTCATCTCTACGCCTGGGGTCAGACCGAGTTCTGGATGGCCCGGGGTGCGACTGTCCCACTGGCGAAACTGCTTGAGGTCGTCAAGTGACAGGTCATAGCCGGTCAGGTGCAACAGGCTATAGAGCAGCATCGAACCGTGGCCGGCCGATAGGACAAAGCGGTCCCGGTCGGGCCACTGGGGATTGGCCGGATTATGCCTGAGGAACTGGGTCCACAGGACAAAGGCCATATCGGCCGTCCCCATGGGCATGCCGGGATGGCCCGAGTTTGCCTTTTGTATACCGTCGATGGCTAGCGTGCGGATCGTGTTGACGCAGAGTTGTTCCAGATCACCGGTCATGGTTCTCGTTCCTCTTGGACAGGGTTATGGGAATGATTGTACCAGCGATAGATAGAACAGCAAAGGATAGCTCCTGCCTCTCTCTCCCGTGGCCGTGGGCCCTTTCTCTCAACCCCCTCGGCTTGAGCTCAAGTTCGGACAATCGTCATTTTCCGTCTACTGGCCGCCCCAAGGCGGTGAGCGTGGTGTGTGCAGGGTGATTCGCGTCCTGCACACACCCCACCAATTCCCTCACTGGGTCGCAGAAACAGATTGTGTTCGAACTGTCGTCCGAAGCCCAGTTTGAGGCATTGACACCCGGCGGCTTTCGTCATAGAATAACTGCTGCTGCCGAGTATTGGATGGTGACTCTAGTGGAAGACGACCCTGCGTCGAAAACGTCGAATACCTGCCAACCGAATATGCCGATCCCTCGTTAGGTAAACATACCGCCCTCGCCACTCTTGCCTCCGGGGGAGCCGCCCTGGAGGTGCTCAAGTGAAAGTTGAAACCTTGGATCAGGTGTTGGTGCGCCTGCGCGCCGCGTTGGAACATGACGATTTGGTCGCGGCCGCCGCGATCATCGAGTCACTGCAGCCGGCCGATCAGGCCGACCTGGTCGAGGAGCTGAGCGGCGCCGATCAGGTGGCGTTGATCTCCAAACTTGATCCGGCGGATTCGGCTGATGTCCTCGAAGAGATGGAAGACGAGGAAGCCGCTGCACTGGCTGAACTGCTTCCGCCGACTGATCTGGCAGACATCTTGGACGAGATGGAGATGGACGAGGCGGCCGACGTATTGGGGGACCTACCGGCCGCAGTGGTCACGGAGACGCTGCGCGAGATGGAAGACGCCGAGGAGGTCATCCCGCTGCTCCAGTATCCGGATGATACGGCCGGCGGACTGATGACGCCGGCTGTCGTGACCTTGCGGCGGGAGTGGTTCGCTCAACAGGCGCTCGAGGTGCTCCGCAGCGTAGAGCCGGACGCGGACAGCGCCTACTATCTCTACGTGACCGACGAGGGAGGGCGACTGAAAGGCGTGGTTGGGCTCCGCGATCTGGTCGTCGCACTGCCCGAGACGGTGGTGGAAGCGCTGATGGACCCGGCCGTTATTTCGGTCCCGGTCAACTCCGACCAGGAGATCTGCGCCCGGACGCTCTCTCGCTATGGCTATGTCGTGCTACCGGTCGTGGACGAGGACGACCGGCTGGTAGGGGTCATCACGGCCGACGACCTGATCGAGGTGGTTGAGAACGAGGCGACCGAGGACATGTACCGGATGGTGGGTATCACCGGCGAGGAGAGCGTGTTTGGCCCCCTGCGCTCATCGGTGCTCAAGCGGCTTCCCTGGCTGGTCGTGAACATGGTGACTCTGTTTGTTGCCATTACCGTGGTTGACGCGTTCGAGAGGGTGATCGCAGGGATGGTTGCCCTGGCGACGTTTCTGCCGCTGGTTTCCGGGCAGGGTGGGAACGCAGGTAGTCAGACAACCACGGTGATTGTGCGCGGGCTGGCTTTGGGAGAGGTGACCCCCCGCAATGGATTGCGAGCGCTCTCCAAAGAGCTGGCAGCCGCTGCCATCAACGGGGCTATCGTGGGCATGGGAACGGGCCTGACGATCTATCTCTGGAAGGGCGAACCCATCATTGCCGTGGCGGCCGCGGTGGCGATGGTGCTCAACTTTCTGGTGGCCGCGCTGGCCGGCGTGTTGGTCCCGCTGGGCCTGATGGCGGTCAAGGTTGACCCGGCCCTGGCCTCGGCCGCCTTTGTCACCGGTGTCACCGACACGCTCGGGTTTCTCTTTTTCCTGGGCATTGCCAGCCAGCTCATTTGAACCAGGCTGAATCACTGCCAAGCATTCGAGGACGCGGAACAGCGCACCATCACATCGAGCGGAACGCCACGTTGGGGGATGTGGTGGGGTAGACCCCATCCCCTGTGCAGCAGTGCACCTGCCAAGGAGACGGCGCCTCGCCTGGTTCTTTGCACTCGCTATTCGGCGCTTGACAGGTTTTTCGTTCTGGATGATTCTAGTGATACGGTATTTGGGGGCACGGTAACAAAAGAGGAAAAAGCGAGATGAAAAAGATCGATTTCAAGAAAGAGTTCAAGCATCTCTACCGGCCGTCAGCCAAGAGAGTGGTTGAGGTCGAGGTTCCGGAGCTGAGCTTCTTGATGGTTGATGGGCGCGGCGATCCGAACACGTCCCAGGAATACCAAGAGGCCATGGGTGCATTGTATGCAGTTTCGTACTCGCTCAAGTTCATGGTCAAGAACGTCAAACAGGTGGCGGATTATGCGGTGATGCCGCTGGAAGGGCTCTGGTGGACCGAAGACATGAGCCAGTTCAGCGTGGAGAAAAAGCATCGGTGGCAGTGGACGATGATGATTATGCAGCCCGAGTATGTTGGCCAAGAGTTGGTGACACAAGCGCTGGCAGAGGTCGAGATAAAGAAAAACCCTCCGGCCCTGTCCAAGATCAGGTTTGAGAGTTGTCACGAAGGGCTGTCAGCTCAGATCATGCACATCGGTCCTTATTCGGAAGAACCGCCAACGATAGAAAAGCTCCATCAATTCATCGCCGAGAAGGGGTATGAGCCAAGGGGAAAGCACCACGAGATCTACCTGAGTGACCCGCAAAGGACCGCGCCGGAAAGGCTCAAGACGGTGATCCGGCAACCGATGGGCGAATAGTCTTGGACTCCACAGACGAGGTCCTGGACGCGGCCGGGCAGAGGGAACCCTTCCTTGCTTGCCGAGGGAGTGTTTGACTAATGAGCGGCCATGAGCCGGGCCGATGGGGGGGATCGCGATCAGTCCTCCGCCGGCTCCAGGTGGATGTAGGCCTGATCCACGGTTTCGAGTCCCTCGACCGCCTCTTGGACGGCGCTGTGGATGTCGTGCGCCACGCGAAACGGGATCTCGGGGCTGATGTCCACGTGCATGTCTACCCGCAGTTGCGGCCCGACATAGTCTGCTATGATGCGGTGAACTACTCGCACCCCATCCACTTTGCGGGCCGTCTGATGGATCTGCTCCACCAGATCTGGCTCGGCCGCTTTACCGGTGAGATAGCCCATGTTTTCGTGTAGGATCGCCAGCACGTTGCGGAAGATCCAGAGCGAGACGATCATTGCTGCGATTGGATCGGCCAGACTCATGACGGATCCCGGCAAACTGGCGGCCAAGATCCCCACCAGCGCGGTTACCGAAGAAAACACATCCGATAGATTATCCCGGGCAGATGCGCTGATGGCCGGGCTGCGAGCGCGCTCCGCCAGACGGCGAACCAGCACGTACATCAGGACCTTCACCAGCCCGCTGCCGACAAGGATAACCGCGGACCAGCCCCACGCGGCGATTGGCTCCTGGGAGCCGGCCAGTACCTGACTGAAAGCACGACGAATCACTTCCCAACCGGCCAACCCCATCATCAGTGCGATCACGGCGCTGACGACCGGTTCGATTCGCGCGTGTCCTTGTGGGTGGCTATCATCGGCCGGCTGCTGGCTCAACCACAGTCCCCAAGCTAGAAAGACGGTATAGACGACGTCGGTCACCGAGTCAATGGCGGTGGCAAAGATGGCTGTGCTGCCAGAGTAATATGCGGCGCTCCCTTTGGCGACAACCAGCAAGCTGTTGCCGATCACGGCGATCCATATGGCGCGCAGATACAGCCGGGACCGTTCCGGGTCGGCATCTTGATGGCGAATGCGTTGCATGCGTGTCTCCGTCAACATGAGGCGAATGTGAGCCGGCCTTTCCCTACTTGATACTCAGGGCGGCCCTAGCCGTCGGCCGCACAGCGGAATCCGTGGTCGGTGGCATAGCCTTGAGCGCCGCCATAGTGGCGATGGGCGGTGCGCAGCGCCCACGGGTCATTGGCAAAGCCGCCGCCTCGAAGCACCTTGTCTCCGGTCTGCAGCGGCCCCGGTGGGGCGGCGGCGGGAGAGCTGCCATAATAGTATGGATCGTACCAGTCCGCGACCCACTCCCAGACACCGCCCGCCATTCCGAGGGCGCCGTAGGGGCTGGCGCCGGCGACATACGCATCGACCGGACTGGTATCACCATGCGGCGCTCTATCGTCGAACCACTCGCTGCCCCAGGGCCAGTCCCGGCCATCCTCTCCCCGCGCCGCCTTTTCCCATTCCGCTTCGGTTGGGAGCCGTTTGCCTGCCCACTGGCAGTAGGCGTTGGCGTCGTCCCAGGACATCCAGCGTACCGGATGATCCTGGCGGACGGGGGAATCAAAGGCGCGCCACGTATATTCCACGGCGTCTCCCTTCTTTTCGCTGGTCGTCTGGTAACCGGTCGCTTCTGCAAATGCCTTGAACTGGGCAACAGTGACCTCCGTGCGATCGACATAAAAACCCGGGAGCGTGATGATCCGCTGGGGAGTCTCGTCGGTGAATTCGTCGGCGCGGCAGGCGTTCCCGCACGAACTGGTCCAGGCGCCGACCTGTCCGCTGTCGCTTCCCCGTGCAAAGGAGC
>DAOUVM010000022.1 GCA_030667645.1 Ardenticatenales bacterium
CCTCGGATCGGGCCTCAATGACTGACTGGATCATTGCCAGAAACTCGTCCACCGGTTTGGCCTTGAGATCCTCACCGGTGCGCAGGCGAACAGAGACCGCGCCGGCCTCCACTTCCCGCTTGCCCACTATCAGCATGTATGGGGTCTTTTGCTCCTGTGCCTTGCGGATCTTGTTCCCCATCCGGTCGCCGGCATCATCCACCTCCACCCGCAGTCCGGCTGCCTTGAATTTCTTGGATATCTCCCAGCAATAGTCCAGTTGTTTGTCAGTGATGGGAATCAGAACCGCCTGCACGGGGGCCAGCCAGACGGGGAACGCGCCACCGTAGAACTCGATCAGGATGCCCAGGAACCGCTCCAGGCTACCCAAGAGTGCCCGGTGGATCATGTAGGGCCGGTGAGGCTGTCCGTCCTCGCCCACATACTCCATGTCGAATCGTTCGGGAAGGTTAAAGTCGAACTGGATGGTGGAGCACTGCCATTTTCGGTTGAGTGCATCTCGGATGTTGAGATCGATCTTGGGGCCGTAGAACGCTCCAGCTCCTTCATCCACCTCGTATTCCAGTCCGCTTTTCTCCAGCACCTCCTGCAGAGCGGCCTGGGCGGCGTCCCACTGTTGCTTTTCACCCACGCATTTCGCTGGCATTGTTGAAAGGTAGGCTATGAGATCCTTGAAACCAAAGCTGCGCAGGATGTACAGGCAGAAATCAAGCACAAAGCTGATCTCTTCCGGCATCTGCTCGGGAGAGCAGATATGGTGGGCATCATCCTGCGTAAAGCCGCGGACCCGTAGCAGACCGTGCAAAACGCCCGGGCGCTCGTAGCGATATACCGTACCCCACTCGGCCAAGCGGAGCGGCAGTTCTCGGTAGCTGCGCCGGCGGTTCTTGTAGATCAGAATATGAAATGGGCAGTTCATCGGCTTGACATAGTAGTCCTGACCATCCACGTCCATCGGCGAGTACATGCTCTCCTGGTAAAAATCGAGGTGCCCGCTCGTCTCCCACAGCGCTGCCCGGCCGATATGTGGCGAGTAAACGAGGTCATAGCCGGCCTTGATGTGCTCTTGTTTGCAGAACGATTCCGCAAGGTAGCGCAACATGCCGCCTTTGGGGTGCCAGAGCACCAGACCGCCGCCCAGGAGGTCTGGCTCCAGGCTGAACAACTCTAACTCTTTGCCCAGTCGGCGATGATCTCGCTTGCGTGCCTCTTCCAGTCGCTCCAGGTGAATCTGCAACTCCCCCGGCGTCTCCCATGCTGTGCCGTAGATGCGCTGGAGCATAGGACGGGTTTCGTCCCCGCGCCAATACGCTCCGGCCGTGCTCAACAGATGGATGGCGTCCGGATCCAGTTCGCCAGCGCTGGCAACGTGTGGTCCGCGGCACAGATCGCGGAATGAATCGTGCTGGTAGGTAGAGATGATGACCTCGCCCTCCATCGGCTCGTCATCCATATCCACCTCGCCGGCCGCAAGCCTGTCAATCAATTCCAGTTTGTACGGTTGGTCGGCATTCAGTCGGCGCGCCTCTTCCAGGCTCACCTCCTGGTATTCAAAGGGGTGATCTTCCTGTATGATCTCCCGCATCCGGGCCTTGATTGTTTCCAGATCGCCCGGTGTCAGAGGCCGAGGGAGGTCAAAGTCGTAGTAGAATCCATCTTGGATGGGCGGGCCAATGCCCAGTTTTCCCTCAGGGAACTGCTCCAGCACCGCTTGCGCCATCACATGCGCGGTCGAATGGCGGATGCGATGGAGCCTATTCTCGTGGTCTGATTGGTTTGTCATTTTCGGTCTCCTCCAAATGCCAAAAACCCCTCGCCACCTTGGGGCGAAGGGTTCCACGCGGTTCCACCCAAATTCGACCAGGGATTGCAGGAAACGCTCTCCCTAGTCCTCTGGAGCTGGTAACGGAGCTTGCCGGAACCCCATACTCGGCGTTTGTGCCTTTCACGGGCTCGCTCCCGGGTGGTTTTCCTGATCGCTCGTGCTGCGGGGGCTTGCAGTCTCCGGCGCCCCGCTCCCTGGCTGCCAATCGCGATCGGTACTCGTCCCGGTCAACGCTTTCTATTTTTCAGTTACCCGAATTATAGCTGGCGTGGGTGTCTTGTCAACTTGACTGGCGAGGGCTGCTCTCCTTCCTTCCATCTGACGAGAGCGTGGATATCACAGGGGGGGCGTCAACGAGAAACTGGCATCTAGAGATGCCAGCCTGGGAATAGTGGGCGATACAAGACTTGAACTTGTGACCTCATGCATGTCAAGCATGCGCTCTAGCCATCTGAGCTAATCGCCCATCGCGATACATTATACCCCAACCCGGACGTTTGGCAAGATTCGGTTCCGGCCTTTGTACAAGAGTTCGGACACAATCGGTTCCTCCGACCACGTAGAGGTATTGGGGGATGTGTGCAGGGCGCTTCGCGCCCTGCACACACCCCCCGCCCACCGTTTTTTGGAGGCCAGTAGGCGGAGAATGGCGATTGTCCGAACTCTTGTCTGAACATCAGTCGGTTGTGCGGAGCGCCGGAGATGCTCTTCACCGCATGAGGTTCGACAGCGGGCAAACCATTAGGCGCGCGGCAGCATGATGGCTACTGCTCAACAGCCAGCCACTGTTGGTACAGATCGCCCAAATCCTGTCCCGATAGCTGATCGATCACCGCCAGCAGGTCTGATCCACTGGCTATCCCGTACCTGTATGAGTTGAAATAGGTCTGCAAGAGTGCGAAAAAGGTCTCGTCCCCCACTCTCTGCCGCAGAGCGTGGAAAAACAGTGGGCCCTTGGCGTAGACAATGGCTCCATAGTCGGATTCGGCATACGCAGCAACTGGCCGGGAAATCAGATCATCGTTCGCGGTTCCGGCCACCTCTTGATAACGGGCCTCGAACACCTCTTTGACCGCCCCGTCCCATCCTTCGCGGAACTCGTAGAACAGCGCTGTACTGTACTGGGTGATCGCTTCGTCCAACCACGGCTCATCCTGCTGATCGTTTCCCACCAGGCTGTACCACCACTGATGCCCTACTTCATGCACTGTGGCCCACTGAAAAAACCCTCCGGTCTGGTCATAATTGCTGATCGGCAAGACAATCAAGCCTGGGTATTCGATCCCTCCCGCAGTGGTCGGCGTGGCAACGGCATCAAACTCGGCAAAGGGGTACGGGCCAAATGTCTCATTGAAGTAGTCCAGTGATTCCGCCACCCAGCCAAGCACTCGCCGGCCGCCGGCCGCATCCTCTGGCAGATAATAAGAGTTGACCTCGATATCCTCCACCCACTGAGTGACAACCTCAAAGCGGGGGCTGAGGACCATCATAAAATCACGCATTGGCCCGCTGACCAAGCGCCATCTGTCCCAGCCATCTGTCCCAGCCTGCCGGTCGGCAGTTGATCCGCTGGCGACGACGATCCAGCCGGTCGGGACTGTCGCCTGCACCTGGAACAGCGCCGTATCGCTAAAGACCGCATCGCCATAGGGAACGGCGTACTCGATGTTCCAACCGGCGGCGCAATTGCCATAGAGAGAGCAATTCTCCTGGTCATAGGCCGGGACAAGTGGGAAAAAGTTGGCGAGCGCGATCACATCCTGATCGTGGATGAACTGGGCATATCCCTCCCCAGCCATCTGAGGCACACGGACGCTAAAGTCGAGCTCTATTTTCACTTCTTGCCCTGGCAGCAGCGGGGATGGTAGCGGCACGCGCAGAGCGGACTCGGCCACTTTTAGGATAGCCGTCGCCTCCTCGTCTGCGACGCGTACGTTGCTGATGGTCATTTCCCCGCCATAGCCCGGCAAATTCGGAAAGAGTCGAAAGTAAACTGCCTCCAGAGGAGAAGAGTCATTGTTCACATAACGGACGACTTGCTGGCCGCGAATCATGGATTGGTCGGGATCCACCGTCACCTCTATCTTGTATTGAGAAACTGGGCCGATGGCTGTCAAATCATCCACAAAGGCCGGCCGCATGGCAGGGGCATAGAGGGCGAATGAGTTGCCTACCTCTGGCTTCTCTGTTTCGGTCGGTGTCGGCAAGGGGGATGAAGTGATGGCCAAAGTCACGGTAGGAGTGACTATTGTCTCCTGGGTTGGCTCCGAGACTGGGGCTGTGGTCGGCTTTGGAGGAGTGGCGGTGGGAGTAGTCGTCGGTTCGGGGGAACTGCACCCGGCCGCAGTGGCAAGCACTAGAAACAGAGCAACGACGCTGGTTTTCTGTGATACGTCCATTGCGTTGTGCGCGTACCCACCCCCAAGGTTGACCGGGTTTGCCTTGATCGGCCGCTCTCGGAGAGAGCGGCCGATATCTGGCGTACCTCCAGCCATTGGGGAGGTGGACCTCTAAAGGGTGCTGATCACTGGCTTGGGGAAAAGTCTCTGAAGGAATTCCAGGTAGGCGCGAGAATGTGGCTGGCGCAGCCACTGTCGGAGGTGACGGCGAGCATAGAGTCGCAGCGCTGGCACCGCGAACATGGCTGTTAGTCGCTCTCTGCTCTCCCGACTGAGCGTCTGCACAAAGGTGGCCCGCACGTCTGGCCAGCGAGCAGGCCACAGGCTCAGCAAAGCCATGCGGGGTAACTGCAACCGCAAGCGACGCTCCCGCCAGGCCAAACTCAGCAGGAAGGGCAGATTCCGGACTATGTTGATCAGAATCTGCCGGCCAGCCCGGCGTGATGAGTAGAAGCGGGCCATGGCTCGATAGGCGGCCAGTTGCAGTTCGTAGGGAGTCATCTTGGCCGGCTGAATCACACAGTGATGACCATCGAAGAGAGACCAGTCCCGATTCAGTATGCGGCCCTGGGCCGTCAACCGATCCCAGAAGGCAGTGCCGGGACAGGGGACAAGCAGCAGGAATTGGACAGTATCAATCTCGTTCTCGATGGCAAAGTCAACGGTCAGTTGGATGCTCTCTGCATCGTCAGCGTCCGAGCCGAGAACAAACATGCCATGTACTCGAATGCCATAGGCGTGAAAGGCGCGGATGCTATCCTGGATGTCGGTCACGTTCTGCTGTTTGTTGTAGAGTGCCAATGTCTTTGGATTGGCGGATTCAAAGCCGCAGTAGACCATCCTGCAACCCGAGTCGCGCATCAACTGCAATACCTCTGTATCCCATTCCCTCGTTCGCTTGTCTCGGTAGACCGCGTCGGCACGAACCTGCGCCGACCAATTCGGCGTTACTCCTCGCTGGATCATGCGGCGCAACAGCTCCTTTGTGTGACGCTTGTCAACCACAAAGTTGTCATCATAGAAGAAGACGTTCCCCTGGTCCCGGTAGTGCTCCAATTCATCGAGCACTGCTGCTACTGACCGGGTGCGCACGCGGCGACCGAACATGGCGACCACGCTGCAGAAATCGCAGTTGAATGGACACCCCCACTGTGTCATGATGGGGATATTGGTCATCCGTTCGTGCCCCACAATGAGGCTGAGATCTGGCGGCGGCAGTGCGGTGAATACTTCTGGCGAACAAGGCGGCCGGTCGGGGTTGTGCACCTTGTGGCCACCGGTGTGGTAGGAAAGGCCGAAAACCGTCTTCAGCTCCAGCTCTCCTCTCAGCGCAGCCACCAGTTCTATAATGGTTGTTTGCCCTTCCCCTCGAACCACATAGTCGCAATGGTCCAACGCCTCGTCGGGCAAGAACGTGACGTGGGAGCCGCCGATGACGGTTGGCACGTTCTCTTGGCGCAAAGGTGCTGCCAGGGCGTAGGCAACCGGAGCCGTGGTGGTGGTGGCGGAAAAGCCCACCAAATCGGCTGACAAAACGTCGGTCCAGTTGATGGAAGCCAGTTGTTCTACATAGATTCGCACGTCATGGCCAGCGTCAGCCAAAACGCGACCGACTAGAGGCAACCCCAGACGGGGCAGCAAAGCTCGATCAAATACGTTAATCCCAGTCGGCTTGGGCTCAATCAGCCGGATCTTCATCCGAGTCCTCCTTGTAAGTTGAAACGCCATCGAACCAGCCAAGTACGTTGCTGGACGGTGGATAGGCAGGTTGAGCTGAGTTAGTAGGGTAGGAGAACCGATTGGTCAGGCTGGCAATGGACGTTTGAGGTGAGTCCTCCCTGCCGCGGCGGGCAAACCGGGTCCGGAGGTTTCTGGGGAAAGGAACCGATCATGCCTTTTCGAGTCACCGGGGTTGAGTGAACGTGGATTGCCGGAGGTCACCAACTGTAGGATGAGCCCGACACAGAGTTCAAAGAGGACCCAGGTGAGGATGGATTCATCCAGAGTACGTGCTTGCCGCAGAGTACTGATGGCCTCGAGGAGTCTGCCGGGCCCAGCAGTCAAATGCAGGTGGGGGGCAGCGGCCTGAAGTTGGCGCAGACGGCCGACGCTGCGAGCGATGAGTGAATCAGCCACACTGCGGGGGGTGTTCTTGTTTCCGCCCTCAATCAGCCCCAGCGAGATGCCAAGAGGCAGTGCATAACCGAGGTTGGCCAGATACTGGGTCATAGCCTTCCCGGCCAGAGTGCCAGCGACCGACGATGGAAACATGCCCAGATTATAATCAGGATTGCCAGAGAGTCAAATCAGTGAATCGGCAAATCCACTCACTTGCCCCCTGGGCTCGTTGCTACTACAATTCCTTCATGCTTGTTACAGGTACAGACTGGCCTGGCGTCATTGGGCACGAATGGGCAATTGGTCTGCTGGCAGGCGCGCTGGCCAATGACCGGCTGGCTCACGCGTATCTATTGACCGGACCGGCCTTCATCGGCAAGACTACACTGGCGCGCGTCTTTGCGCAGGTGCTCAACTGTGGCACAAGGGATTCGACCCCGTGCCTCTCTTGCCGGTCGTGTCAACTCATCGCCAACGACGGGCATCCGGACGTCCGCTTGATCGAACCGGTGCCTTCCAGTTCCGGCCGGACCGAGACGCTCAGAATTGACCAGGTACGCGGCCTGCAGAGAGAACTGGCGCTCTCTCCATACGAGGGACGATATCGTGTGGCCATCATGACCCGTTTTCAACAGGCCTCCCTGAGTGCGGCCAACGCGCTGCTGAAAACGCTGGAAGAGCCACCGGAGCGAGTGGTGCTGGTTCTCACCGCCGACTCGGTTAGTCCGCTCCTTCATACAATCGTCTCCCGCTGTCAGACCCTGGCTCTCCGGCCGCTGCCATTGGAAAAGGTAGAGTCGGCGCTTTTGCTCCACTGGAATGCTACCGAGGACCAGGCGAATCAACTGGCGCATCTCTCCGGCGGCCGGCTTGGGCTCGCCGTGCGCCTGCTCACCGATTCTCATCTGCTTGACCGTCACAGGGAGCGGTTGGATGCTTTGGACGCACTTTTGGGAGAGGATCGAGCGGTGCGATTCAGATATGCGGAAGAGATGACTCGCACCAAACAAGGGACGATGGTCAGGGAGGTTCTGGAACTCTGGTCAGGATGGTGGCGCGATGTGATGCTGATGGCCTCCTGGAAGGTCGGCTCGGCTCCCATCACCAACGTGGACCGGAAAGACCAGATACGGGCAGCCGCAAATCGGTACGGCCTGGAATCCGCCAGCGCAGCGGCTCGGTCTATCCAGGAAACCTTGGATCGATTGGATCGCAACGCCAACACTCGGCTGGCGCTTGAAGTGCTAATGCTCAGTCTGCCCTATCGCCAACCAGTGGTGGGTGCTCGGCACTCGACTGCTCCAAGGGCTCTGCCGTGATCGGCAACACGATGGTGAATGTAGATCCTGTGCCGGGCTCGCTTTCCACCCACACCTGTCCCTGGTGACGCTCGATCACCAATTTGACGGTCGAAAGCCCCAACCTTGTCCGGCGCCGCGGCTTGGCCGCTTCCTCGGAGCGAGATGGTTTGTCAAAGATAGATGGCTGGTCGGCTGCCAGGATGCCGATTCCGTCATCCTGTACCCGCATCACGATCTGCTCATCCTGCTGGTTGATCGTTACCAGCACGTTTCCCTTCTCGGGTGCGTACTTGATCGCATTGCCAATCAGGATTCTAACCGCCTGACGAAGGCGGAGAGGGTTTCCATGGCTTGGGGGAAGATGGGAGGGCAACTCGAGTTCGAGCGTTTGGCTTTTGACGTCCGCTCTGTGGCGCAACCCGTTCACGACTTCTTGTACCAGTGTGGGCAGGTGATAGCTCTCTATTTCTTGTTCAAGACCGGCCTCAATTCGGGCCACATCAAGCTGGTCGCTGACTAGAGCAGTGATATTGTGCACGTTGCGCCGGATTCGGCCAATGAATTCTGCCTGCGTCTCGTTGATGGGGCCCGCGCGCGACAGCAACTCTGCGTATCCCAGAATGGCTGTGAGCGGCGACCGCACATCATGGGAGACAATGGACACGAGTTCTGTCTTGACACGGTCCAGTTCCTTAAAGCGGGTGATGTCTTGCATCACTACCGCGCGCCCGACATCCTTGGCGATGGTCACATGCGCAAGGTAGACGCGGCCGTTGTCGAACTGAATCTCTGCCTGGCGAGAAGAGCGCTCTCTTCCCCCCAAGCCAAAGAGCTCAACGATGTCCGGCCGGTCGATGACCGTCGTCAGCGGCATCCCGATGGATTCATCCTCAACGCGAAACACAGTCTGGGCGGCTCTATTCATCAGTGTGATGTTCTCGTCGGAGCCAATCGCGATGATCGGATCCTCCGAGTGATGCATAATCGCCTCCAGCTTGCTGCGATTGTCCTTGCTCTCATCAATTGCCAAGTCGCGATCACTTCCCATGGCACCTCCAGAACAGTGGTTTCGCTGACCGCTATCGTACCACAGACGGAATCGGACAACAACTGGCCAAGTCTGCGGTGAGTGTCCAGGCCCTGGTGGTGTTGCTGCTGATGGCGCTTCCTTGAGAGCCGCGCATTCGCGGTCCCCGGGAGGCGGTCCAGCACTGGCGGAAGGTGGGTAGAACGAGTAAACTGGAGGGCAGGGGCAACCGAGCGGGTTCTGGCTCTATCTTGCAGGGTGACTATAAGTGACCCTCGTCTACCTGGGGACTGGCTGGCTGTGTGGGTTGGTGCTGGCGACCGTTTGCAGCTTTCGGTGGCCGGTGTGGCTATTCTTGAGCCTGGGACCGGCCGCCGCTGCCATCATCCAGCGTCACGACCGTCGTCAGTGGCGGCTCTATCTCGCGGTGGCCTTTGTCCTGCTGGGGGCGGCTCGCTACCGGGCTGCCCAAACCCACTCTGGACCTGCAGGTCTGGCCGCCTTTAACGATCAGGGTTGGGGCGAGTTCGAGGGAGTGGTAGTCGCTGATCCTGACCCCAGGTCGGAACTGACGCGACTCACTGTGGCCGTTGAGTGGATGCAACTGGAGCGGGATAAGCCGCGCCAGATCCTGGGCCGGGTGCTGTTAGAGGCTCCGCGATACCCGGTTTTCCGGTACGGGGACCGGCTGCGTTTCTCCGGACGGCTTCAGTCGCCGCCCGAGTGGGACGACTTTTCATACAAGGATTATCTCGCCCTCAAAGGCATCCACTCCATTGTACGCCGCCCGCAAATTGAGCGCCTCCCTGGCCGGGGCGGCTCTCCCATCAAGCGAGCCCTGTATGATCTGAGGTCCAGGGCGCACGTGGTTGTGCAGCGGGTCCTGCCGGAGCCCGAAGCATCGCTCCTGAGCGGCATCTTGCTGGGGAAGGATCAGGGGATTTCGGACGCACTGATGGACAGTTTTCGTGCCACCGGCGCCAGTCACGTTATTGCCATCTCTGGATACAATATCAGCATTGTAATCTCTCTGCTGTTCACGGGACTCGGGCGTATAGTTCCACGCAGGACGGCCGGCCTTATCACCATCGGTGCGATCGCCGCATACACGGTGCTGGTTGGTGCGGAGGCTGCCGTGGTGCGGGCGGCGATCATGGGGAGCCTGCTGACCGCCGGTGGGCTGCTGGGGCGAAGAGCATTTGGGCCCGCCTTGCTCATGGCGGCCGCCATCGGAATGACTCTCTTTGATCCGCTGCTGGTGCTGGATGTTGGCTTTGGGCTGAGCTTTGCCGCCACTCTCGGATTGATGGTCTATGCGGAGCGGTTCCACAGTGCCGCCTTTGGAGCGTTGGCTCGCCGGATCAAGCCCCGGAACGCTGGCCGTATCGTTCGATTTCTGAATGACTCGCTCCTGCTCACGGTGGCGGCTCAGATGACCGCGTTGCCGCTCATGGCATACATTTTCGGCCGGGTATCGCTTGTTTCTGTGCTCACCAACCTGCTCATTCTACCCGCGCAGCCACCGCTGATGCTCATGGGGATTTTGTCAACGGCGGCCGGTCTTCTCTGGTCTCCTCTGGGGCAGATGCTGGCCTGGTTCGGCTATCCCTTCCTCTGGTGGACTATACGGGTAGTGGAAACCACTGCGAGACTCCCCTTCACCAGCATCGAGACCCGCCTGACGCTGACGGGACTGTTGGTGATATACTCACTCTTGTTTTCTGCCACCTGGCTGGTCATCAGGCCGGGGCCTGTGCGAACTGGCCTTGCGGCCGGGTGGCTCAGGTTCACCACCCGGCCATTGCCCAGGTTTGCCCTTCTTGCGGCCCTTGCCAGCCTGGTGCTGGCCACCAGCTTTGTCCGCGATCGGCCTGATGGCCGCCTTCACGTTACCTTTTTGGATGTGGGGGAAGGCGAGGCGATTCTGGTAGAGACCCCGACCGGCCGGCGCATCTTGATCGATGGCGGGCCAGACCCATCCATCCTCAAGTCTCACCTGGGCAGACGATTCCCAATCTGGGATCGCTCGCTGGACCTGATCATTGCCTCCCACCCTGACTTGGCGCACGTCAATGGGCTGCCGGCCGTATTGGAGAATTATCGGGTCGGAGCGCTGATCACCAACGGGGAAGTAGATGGGCCTAATGCCTGGGAGGAGATGCTAGATATGGCAGAGGATGGTGGGATACCCACCGTGACGGCGATCAGGGGGCAATCGATCACGACGGGAGACGGCGTGGTGCTGGATGTGCTGCACCCCACCGGCCGGCCGGCTGCACGGTATGATAACAATTCTATTGTCCTGCATCTGCGCTACGGTGATTTGTCCTTCATGCTCACCGGCGATATACGAGCCGAAGCAGAGGCGAGCCTTTTCGAGTCAGGCGTGCCACTCCAAAGCATTGTCCTCAAAGCGGCCGATGGCGGTGACCAGGCCGGCACCAGCCAGCCCTTTCTGGATGCGGTCAGACCCTGGGTGGTTGTCTTTTCCGCCGGGTCATCGAATCTGGACCGTCACCCCCATCCCAGAGTACTGGAGCGGGTATTGGAAAGGGGGTATGCTATCGGCCGCACCGACGAGTTGGGCAGCATTCACTTTGCGTCGGACGGGCGGCAGCTCTGGGTGATGGCGGAAGAGTAGCGATGGCTGCTGCGCGTCCATATGGGCGCGGTGGGCCGTCGTTCGAATACTCTGTTGTTATCCTCCTGCCACCGGCGGAAAGATCCCCACGTCATCCCCTTCCCCCAACCTGTGCTCGTCCCCACGAATGACGTGGTTGACAAAGACGATCTTGACCAGGTCCTTTGGCAGCTCCAGCCGCCTGACCAATTGCCCCACCGTCTCCCCCTCTGGCAAATCTACCGCCATCGTTTCCCCGAGTCTCAGGTCGGGGTAGTACTGCCGGAGGGTGGCAAAAACCCTTATGTTAACCGTAATCATTGCAGCATTCGATCAACTGGCGCCCTCTCCCGGCTTATGGAAACTGGACGCAGACGCACACAGAGAAACGAAACCATGTGTGTCTGCGTCCCAGAAGAACCTATAGCTCGCCGTATACCGAGTCGAGCTCCTCGTCCGGTACATCAAAGACGGTGTTGTGAGGTGGGAGCGGTTCGTACTTCATAAACTCGGGCAGGCGATCGTGCGCCTTGGTAAAACCTGCCTTTTCGTTGAACGCTCGCTCCTTGCGCAGGATCTCTTTGCCGATCTCGACCACATCGTTCGCCGTCCAGTTGGTGCCCAGCACGCCATTGCACTCTTCGACCATTCCCTCAAAGCCGCTGGCGATGTCCAGGATGGCAAAAGCGATAAAGAGACAGTGACCGCTGGTGTCGATAAAGGCGGTAGCTGCCTGGAAATTGCGACTCAGCTCCCCCTTGCCTGCAGCATCCAGAGCATCCACGTTGGCGCTCACACCCAGGATCTCCGGACAGATGGTGTATCCGGCGGTGTGGTCGGCTCCCATGGTGCTGGTGGCGTAGGTCACGCCAATCCCCTTGACCGAGCGCGGCGAGTAGGCAGGCATGGCCTGTCACTTGACCGTAGGCACCCGAACGACCCCAAAGATCTTGCCGGTAACCTCCGTGCCGCTGCCTATGATGCGACCCAGCGGTGTCCCCTGGTGAACTTCTTTCAGCAGGTTGATCGCTCCGTCGGCATCGCCAAAGGGGAGCAGCCCTGCCTCCATTGCAACGGCGACAGCGTTTCCTGCCTCAATGGTGTCCACCCCAATGTCGTTACAGAGCCAGATCAGTTTCCCGGTCACATCCAGGTCGTCGATGCCGCAGTTGGGGCCGAATGCCCAGATGGACTCGTACTCTTGGCAGGAGGCAGTCTCGACGCCCTTTTCGTCGTGCCAGACATTTGAGCACTGGATGATACAGCCTGGGCTGCAGGCGTGGTTGTACAATTCCTTTCCCACCCGTTCCTTGTTCCCCTCAAACACCGCCTCACCGGAAACCTTGGCCGCTCCGTCAAAGCTCCCGGACGAAAAGTTACGAGTAGGCAGGCCACCGGCCTCGTTCATGATGTTGATTAGCACCGCCGTGCCGTAGGTATTCAGTGCACCCTTGGGCTTGGTGATGTCGTGTGTTGTCAACGCATCAACCATCTTCTTCCGGCCGGCATCAAAGACCTCACGGTTGGCTATGGCTACGCCGGGGGCGCCTTTCGGGTCCAACACGATCCCCTTGAGCCCTTTCGAGCCGAGCACTGCGCCCAGGCCTCCGCGGCCCGAGTAGCGGCTGGGGCGGCCGTCGCTATCGTTGAAGCAAATGCCGGCCATTGCCATCTTTTTCTCGCCGGAGGAGCCGATGAGCATAAAGGCCACCTTGTCCCCGTGCTTTTCGTAGATCAATGGGGCGGTCTCGTACAGGCCCTTGCCCACGAACGGGTCAGCCGGCTCAAACGAGGCGCCGTCCATGTTGATCTTGAGCATCCAGAATTTTTCCTCTTTTGGTTGCCCTTCGACGACAATCGCCTTGATCCCCATTCGAGCCAGTTGATACGGAAAGCGAGAACCAGCATTGGATTCCTTGATCCCGCCGGTCAGCGGCGACTTGGCTCCAACCGAGATGCGGGATGCTGTTGGCGCAGCCGTGCCGGTGGCAATCCCGGGCGCCAGCACCACCTTGTTGTTCGGCCCAAGAGGATGGCAATCGGCCGGAACTTCGTTGTAGACCAGTGTCGACGTCAGGCCGCGCCCTGCCAGTGTGTGGTACTCTTTCGGTACCTCCTGGTACTCGATGGTGAGATCGGTCATGTTGATACGCAACATCTTTGCCATTTTGTGTCTCCTCGGTCATCAAAAACGAATAGAGCAGGCCGTCTCGTTGGCGCCGCGGTGGGCACGGAGAGAGCTCTCCGTGCCTCGGCCGGGCGCAACGTTATGGAATGAAACCCGCTTCTCCAGCGGACCGATATGGGTCTCTCACGGCAGGCGATCACCTCCCCATGGAAAGAAAAAGAGGCAGTCCTCACCTCTGTCTCAAGCCGACCCAACAGTTGGCTCTGGACAGATGACGGACCGCCTCCTTTGCTCAACGGCGGGCGTGGGAATTGCTCCCCACACCTTGTCGCTCATTCGCCCCAGAGGGGACGCAATGAGTCGGAGGGCATTCTCACCTTAATTTATCCGAAACG
>DAOUVM010000126.1 GCA_030667645.1 Ardenticatenales bacterium
CCCGAGTGAAGCAGTCGATCGGCTTTCTCCCAGAGGAGAGTTCGCTCTATGCCAATATGACGGTGGCCGACTATCTGTTGTTCTTTGCCGAGCTCTATCAAGTGCCCAAACGTCAAGCCCGAGACCGCATGGACCTGCTACTGGATGGGCTCAAGCTCGTGGGTCTGAACAAGCTCACCAGCGAGCTCTCCAAGGGGATGAAGCGCAAAGTTGCCATAGCGCGGGCGCTGCTGCATGATCCTCAGTTGCTTGTCCTGGATGAGCCGAATGCGGGGTTGGACCCGCTCACCTCCTTTTTTATCATCAACTACCTCAAGGGGTTGCGGGAGCAGGGCAAGACCATTCTCCCAAGTGCCCACAATCTTTTCCATATCGAATATATCTGCGATCGCGTCGCCATTCTCAAAGAGGGTGAGTTGATAGTGTGCAGCACCATGGCTGCAATCCAGGCAAGTCTGGGTCGCCGAGAGTATGAGTTGATCTTCAAATCGGACCAGGAGTTGGACCTCGAACAGCAGGATGGGAACAGCGTCTTCCGGTCGAACGATGTCGCTGAAATCGCGGCAATGCTCAACTCGATCTCGGAGAACAACTGGGCACTGGTTAACCTCTCTGTGCGCGAGTCAGCGCTGGAAGAGATCTATGTGAAGCTAATGACGGCGTGACGATTGCTGACCCGGGGGCGACTTGCGTCCCAATCGCGCCGCCGGTTTCCCCGGAAGCCCTTGACCAAGGGTCAGTGTCCGATGTACAATGATGGCCAAGTCAGCCCGAGGAGGAAGCATGTCAGTAGCTGGTCTCTTGAAGGACACGGCGCTATTCTCAGGTCTGTCCGACGACGAGTTGGGGGCGGTGGTCAACCTGTGTGTGGAACGGTCCTTTCCGGCCGGCAGCATCGTAATTCGCCAAGGTGACGTCGGCGATGAGATGTTTATCATTCAGGACGGGCACATCGAGATTGTGGTTGTGGGCGCCAAGCCGGAACTGCGGGTGGTGGTGCTGGGCAAGGGGCAGATACTGGGGGAGATGTCCCTGCTCGACATGGGCTTCCGCTCGGCGACGGCGCGGTCGGCGACGGCTGTGACGCTTCAGGTGATCAAGCAGGCTGATTTTGCCGCGCTCTGCGAACAGGATCACGGGATAGGCTACGTGGTGATGCGAAACCTTGCGGCCGATCTGTCCTTCAAGCTGCGCCACCGGAACCTGGCTACCATGTGATCTCAGGAGGGTCCATGATCTACAAAATCAGCTATGTGGTCCGGGGTGGCACCCACCCCGGCGCTATTCTGGACTCGGACACGCTGCCAAAAGTCGACGACGAGGTGACATTCGGTGGAGCGCTCTTTGGGATCGTCGAGGTGATGGAGTTGATGCCGGCCAGGGGTGGTTTTGGGTTTCTGCACGCCACCTGTGTGCCGCTGGACGAAGCAGAGGACGACTAGGCGGAGATCCAGGCCACAACGGCCGGGGTCAGGAATGCCTCGAGAAGTGCAGCCACTACCAGCAGGGGCACAGTAAACCCGCACAGAACCCTGCAGAAATCAGCGGCCGCTTCCAGCCAGATCTCTCCCAGGCTGCGGCCTGGCGGAGGTGCGACCGTCGTCGCGCCCCAGTGGAGTATCGCGGTGGAGGCCAGCAGTAGTGCGGGCAACTCTGCTATCGCGTGCGGCAGCACATACGGTGCCAAAGCCAGCGGATTCGCCCCTGCGAGCCCGAACTGCCCGGCCAGGTACCCCACCAACCCCCAGGGTAGCATGAAGACCATCACCGCTGCTGTGCCAAAGGAAAAGATTCCCAGCACGGCTTGAATCAGCAGTGCACGCAGGTTCTGCAACAGAATCATTGCCGAGACCCCTCCTGCGACCAGGACATCATCCGAGATTCCCAGTTGAACCAGTTGGATATTGGTCGACATGGTGGCCAGCAGATCCGTCTGCAGATCCGGGGGAAAGGCGAACCGTCCCGCCTGCTGATAGCCAATCCCTAACGCTGTCACCCAGACGCCCAGCATCAACATCAAAGGCAGTCTCCAGCGGGCAATCCGGCGGCACGAATAGCGGTACCATCCGAGCCGGCCGGGCGCTTTGGCGCGGAGACGTCCCCAGAAGATACGCCACGCCTTTCCCAGGTTGAGCTGATCGATATCGCGCACCAGTAGCTCTTCCCGGTCAAACAGGTGGATGCCCATCCGAATGAATAGGATAGCTACCAGAACCAGGGCCACCACAAACCCCCAAAGCCACTCTGGCGTAGCGGATATGATGACAAAGCTCTCGGCCAGGATGAGCGCTCCGATCGGGAGAATGATGAAACTGGCCAGCAGTCCGGCCGCTCGCACGCTCGTGGTCTGGCTGGAGATGACGACGGCAACGGCAACCATCACCGCTCCTTGAACCGTTGCCAGCACCAGAACCAGGAAGAACAGCCCGGCGGGAATGCGCCAATCGGCCAGCAACACCAGTCCTGCCGTATAGATCGCCATCCCCAGATAGGCGGCCAGCAAGGGGGGGATGAGGGTGCCCGTGAATTTCCCCAGGTACAGTTGCCAATTGGCCAGCGGCGTGACAAGCAGGGGCTCGAGGCTTTTGCGTTCCTTTTCCCCTGCAAAGGAGCCCAAGGCGGTGTACAGGGAAGCCGAGACCGGAAAGAAACCTACCATCAGCAGAAGAAAGGGGATGAAGCGCTCTCCCATGACGGCGCCGCCATACTGAGCAACAAAGTCCAAGGCTCTCTTGGCGCTAAGGTCCATCAGCAGCGGAAAGCCCAGAGCCAGCAACATTGTAGGAACCATCTGGCGCCAATCGCGCATGGTGTCCAGTATCTCTCGCCGGGCGATAATCCAGGCCGGCCGCAACGCGGTTCGCAGATTCATGGCTTCCCCGATGGAGCTCTGCCACTCACTACCCGCAGGTAAACCTCTTCCAGGCTTTGCGGCGCTTTGCTGAGCGTGACCACGTCCAGGCCCAATGCAGCCAGACGTTGTAGGACCTGCGGATTGGTGGTGTGGGGGTCGGCCGTCCGGTAGCGGAACCAGTCGCTACCACTCGCCTGCACGGAAACGATTCCGTTCAGATCAAGCTGCCGGTCGTCCGATGGTTGGGCCAGACGAACCTCCATCAGCGGGTCCCCGAGCAACTCTCGCTTGAGGTCGGCAGGGCTGCCATCGGCAATGATCCGGCCGTGCCGGATGATAGCAATCCGGTCCGCCAGTATCTCGGCTTCTGCCAGGTTGTGACTGCAAACCAGGACTGTGTGGTGATCGTCACGCAGTTGGAGGATGGCATCCCTTACGGTTTTGGCGCTCTGTGGGTCCATTGCCGATGTTGGTTCATCCAGCATCAGCACCGGCGGATTATGCAGCATTGCGCGGATGATGGCCAGTTTTTGCCGCATGCCCTTGGAATACTCGCCAATCCGGCGCCGGGCGGCCTGAGCCATGCCAAACTGAGCCAGGAGAGTCGACGCTCGTGCCTGGATGTCAGGCGATTCGAGCCCGTACAACTGCCCAAAAAACTCCAGATAGTCGATCCCTGGCATGCGGTGGTACAACCCCGGGTACTCGGTGAGCAAGCCCACGTGCCGGCGAACGGCCGATGGCTCGTCAGTTATGTTGAAACCGGCCACCCAGGCGGTACCAGATGTCGGCCGCAGGAGCGTGGTGAGCATGCGAACAGTAGTGGTCTTGCCGGCGCCGTTGGGGCCCAGCAGGACGAGGAGTTTGCCGCGTTCGACCTCAAAGGTCACATCGGCAACGGCCGTCAAGCCATTAAAGCGCTTGCCGAGGCCGTCTGTTTCGATCAACCTGCCTGCTCTCCTGCCCGGGCTCTTCGGCGGACCAGCAGAGCGCCGGAGACCAGCACGATTGCCGCCCCCGCCAGCGCCATGGCGATGTTGATGCCGGTGTCCTGCCCGTTGATGACAAAGCTGGGACTGTCAAGGCGGATGGTTTCCATGAGAATCCGGCCGATCGGGTACATGATGAGATAGAGACCCAATAGCTCGCCTCTGAGCAGCCTGTCGCCGGCGCGGCGTGCGAGGGTGAATAGCACCAGGAAGGTGAGCAGGTTCCAGAGCGACTCGTAGAGAAAGGCGGGGTGAAAGTTGTGGGACTCTGCATATGCTGGCAGCGGGTGCTCGATGTACACTGCCCAGGGGAGGTCCGACGGCCGGCCATATAATTCCTGGTTGAAGAAATTTCCCCACCGGCCGACAAACTGACCCAGCGCCAGCCCGTACGAGCCCACGTCAGCATAAGCGAGCCAGTCTATTTTGTAGCGACGGCCGTACAGATAGACGCCCAGGATGCCTCCCACAATTGCGCCATAAATTCCCAACCCGCCGCCGCGAAAGTCGATCAATTTGATCGGATCCTTGATAAAATCCAGCGCCGAGCAGATGCCGAGGGAGCGGCACATGCTGGGAGGTGGCGTGAGAATGTGGTACAGGCGGGCGCCTATGACTGCGAGCACCAAAGCCCAGGTGAGGCCGCCCCATACATGCTCGGGGTCCAGTCCACGCCGGCGGATCTCAAACGTCACGGCGTACGCCCCCAGCATGATCCCTCCGACGATCAGCACTCCGTACCAGTAGATCGGCAAATCAATCAAGGGTAGCGTGATCGCCACCCGGCCGGGTGTTTCGTGCGTGATCAGGTGATTGGTATAGATGCCCCCCGCGACCAGTGCTATGGCGAGGATGATGTACCAGTAGGGTTCTACCTTTCGCAGGCGTTGTAGCATGATCAACCTCAAGTTAGCTATGACCGGGACCCTTGGTCCTTTTTCAACAACAACTTAAATTCTTGTGGCCGCAGAGTGCACCTGATTCACCATCCAAAACGGAAAGTTATTTCTCAATCCCGGCCGGCAGCATCTGTTTGCGAGCGTGCAAGAGCCGTTGAACAAAGGTTATGTGCGACACGATGGCAATCAGAGCTACCGCCCAAGAGATCGCACCAGGGAGATTGAACCAACCTTCCAGCCCAAGCCCCACAAAGAGCAGGATGAGCTTTTCCGCGCGGCCGGCCCAACCAACTGTAGATATCTCCAACCCGCCAACAGACTCGGCCTTGGCTCGCACGTAGCTAGCCATAACCATGCCAAACATGGCGGTGTATACGAGCCACGCCGGAAGATGCCCACTGAGCAAGATGCCACCCAGGAGGAAAAACTCGGCATAGCGGTCCATGTTGTGGTCGAGCACGGTGCCAAAATCTGTCTGAGTACCACGTGCTCGGGCGGTTGCGCCGTCCATCCCGTCGGTAACGTATACCGCGAACGCGAGAATGAGCCCCCACCCCCACAGCTTTTGGGACAGGATGCAGGCGGTGACGATGCTGAACAGTACGCTAAGAGAGGTCCAGAAATCCGGTCCCAGGCCAAGCCGTACGCTCAGCCGCCCTAGCGGCATCATTATCTGTATATACGTGGAACGGAACCTTGACAGCATGGGAATACCTCGAATAATCGCTACGAGTCGAGAGCTGCCAGAGTGGCTGCTCGCCGTTCGGCTTCTTCCAGCGTCAGTTCAAAGTCTGGCCCCGAACATTCTACCATCATGGAAGCGACGGCGGAGGCAAAGCAGCCGATTCGGCGCCAATCCCCTGGCGTCCGGCCATATTGGAACATAAAGCCACCCGCATAGGTGTCTCCCGCTCCGGTAGGATCCTTGGCCAGGGTTTCATAGGCCGGGATCGTGATGACGTCCCGGCCGTCATAGATGACCGAGCCCGCTTCAGCAAGTGTGACGATGGCAATGGGGGGGTGGCCCGGCCGCCGATCGCCAGCCATCATGAGGTCAAACAGCGCCCGGACGGCCGTCTCGGGTTCGCGGCGTGGGTTAACGCCGGTAAGGATCAGCGCCTCATGCTCGTTCGGCTTGACGACATCAAAGAGAGGCAGGATGGCATCCAGTTCCGGATTGCGATAGCGGTCGATTCGCCCTTCCAGAATGCGGCGCATCAAGCCCTGTGGGTCCAATATCAGCGGGGCATCTGTCTGCTGGGCGACTGTCTGGATGACTGCCAGGGGGACCTCTCCCAGGATCGGACCCACCAGAATGAAGTCCGCCCCGGCAAAGCGGGCCGGAAGATGGTCGATCGGATCGGCTATGCCAAGCACATCCAGTGTCCGGTCTCCGGTCTCGTCGTAATCCAATCGAAAGCCGCCGGTTGTCGCTGTTGGGAGGAGCTCAAACTCGATTCCAAAGCGGTTCATGTCTGCTCGGAACTGCTCTGCATAGTCCGGCCCCACGCGGCCGACGAGAGCGGCTTTTTCGCCCAGCTTGCTGACCGCAAGACATGCGTTGGTGGAGCATCCGGACAGCACTCGCTTTTGGGTGGAGATGTGCGGTGTGCGGATAGAGTCGTAGACGGGGTTGCCAATGCCAACTATCATGTTTCCTCTCCGTATCGGGATATGCTACTTGAAAATCCCGGGTCCGTCAATCGATCAATGCCAGGACGCCGTTCCCACTGCCAAAGCGAAACCGGTAGGGCGGAGATTGCGGCCCCCACACCTCTCTCATTGCGCCGGCTGTCTTCCACACCCTCATTTTTCGCCAAGACCAACATACCCCTCGTCGGGTTCAGATCGCTGTTGGTGGAATCGCGCGATCTGTTCAATCTGGCCGGCCTTGGGGCGGATGAATGGGCGCCCCTGGCGAATGAGAGCCCAGGCTGCTGCCGGTTCCATTCCGGTGCTTACCAGGTAGGCCGCCGCTGCGGTGGGCGCGCGGCCCACCCCAGCCGCACAGTGAATGTAGACGCCCCGTCCCGCGTCGATCGCCTGCCGGGTGAATTCGACCGCCTGACTCAACTGCGCCAGCGTGGGAGGCGTTTCGTCCACCGTCGGCAACCAGAGATGGTGCTCCAGCGCCACTCCGCGGGCTGTGTCGTCCGCCTCGCCGCGAAGGTTGACCGAGGCGCTGATGCCTAGGGCTGCCATTCGATCCAATCCGTGACGGTAGTGCTGTCCGCCGACGTACAAGTTGGGGGCGATTTGACTGCTGTCGGCCGGGGACACGCCGCGAACCCGACGCAGCAAGTGGTCCCGGATCCACCAACCTACCACCGACAAACCCTGTTCTCGCAGGCGAGCCA
>DAOUVM010000077.1 GCA_030667645.1 Ardenticatenales bacterium
AGGGGGCGCTTTGCGCCCCCTTCGCCACCCCTGCCAGCTTTCCTCACCTGCACTGCCCGCAGGCGCAAGTGTGTGCAGCAGCGGACCTGCAGAGGGACGGCGCCCAGCTTGTTTTTCTACACTCTCGCGTATTATGCTTTGAGGCCAGGGAGAAAATGGGTATACTTCCGGCTTGGGTAATCGCCCTGCCGGGGCAGCGACCGGCGTTGGGAGCGGCGCCCGCTGCCGATCAAGTGAGGGAAAATGTGCGATACTGTTATTGTCACCGCAGAACTTACCAACGATGGCGTGCCTCTCCTGGGCAAGAACTCGGATCGCGAGCCGAACGAAGCACAGTACGTGGTGCGTGTCCCGGCGGCTGAACATCCTCCTGGGGCGCGAGTCCAATGCACCCACCTTGAAATTCCGCAGGTGGAACATACCTATGCCGTCCCTGTCGCAGCCGTTCTGGATGTGGGGAGCTGAGATGGGCGCCAATGAAAAGGGCGTGGCCATTGGCAATGAGGCCGTGTTTGCCAAAGTGCAGTGTCGGAAGGAGAATGCTTTGACGGGCATGGATCTCCTTCGCTTGGCGCTGGAGCGGGCAGCCACTGCCCGCGAGGCGGTCACCGTTATTACCGATCTGATCGCCGAATTCGGCCAGGGGGGGAACGGTGGTTTTCAGCGCAGGACCTACTACCATAACAGCTTTCTTATCGCCGACGCCCGCGACGCGTGGCTGCTCGAAACCGTCGGGCAGCACTGGGCGGCCCGGCAGGTAACTGGTGTATATACGATCTCCAACTGCCTGACTATTGGCAACACCTGGGATCTGGCGTCCCCTGATCTAGTTACGCATGCGATTCAAAAGGGCTGGTGCAAAGCGCGGGACGATTTCGACTTTGCTCGCTGCTATTCGGATTTCCTCTATACGACGTTCAGTGATGCTCGCGCCCGGCGCCGGCGAACGGCCGCCTTGCTGACGTCACACGAGGGGGCGCTCTCGGTCGGCTCTCTAATGGCCGTTCTGCGGGATCATGGCGATCATGATGGCCGGACCTGGCGTCCGGACACGGGGTTGACCGGCGCCGCGGTCTGCATGCATGTGGGGTTTGGGCCGGTGCGAATTAGCCAGACGACCGGCTCCATGGTGTCGCACTTGCACCCGGAACGGGCCACCCACTTTTTCACCGGTACGGCCGCGCCTTGCACCAGCATCTTCAAGCCGACCTGGGTTGACTGTCCAGTGCCGGCCCTGGACCCGGCCCCTACCGGGATCTATGATCGTGACACGCTCTTTTGGCGGCACGAGGAACTGCACCGGGCTACTTTGCGCGACTATTCCACGCGCATCCAGTCCTACGCGGTCGAGCGGGACGCCATCGAAGCTGGATTTGTGTCCGAGGCGCTCGCGAGCTCTCGGTGCACCGGCGACGAGCGGTCCGAGTTGTGCGCTCGCTGTTTTGCCGAGTCGGATGCTGCCGAGGCTCGGTGGTTCGAGCAATTGCCTCCCGTGCACCGAGGGGCGCGGCGCACGTGGCATCATCGACTGGCGTGGGACAGCGCCAACCGCCGGTCCGGAATGCCGCCCCTTGCCTAGGGTGTTGGAGGGAATCGAGGGACGCAGATGAATGTTGGTACTCGCTAATGCTGTCGAAAAGGGACCCTTGTCGGTCAGCGCGGATCTGTGTCCCATCGCGCGTGTGGTTCGATCTTGATCGGAGTCGCGCTAGTCACAGAATAGGAGTTTCCCCTTGACGCGTTCAGCCTGGCTAACCCTTACTTTTCTGCTGGTCATCCTGCTGCCTGCCGGCTGCGCGCCGGCAGACCATGAACAGGTCACAATCAGCGAGACCAGCGCCCCTGAGGCAAGAGCCACCGCTCAGGCACCGGCCTCCGCCATCCAGCCGCTTGTCATCCTCTACACTAACGATGAACACGGCTGGATGGAGGGTACCGAGCAAGGCCGGGGCGCGGCCAACATGATGGGCCTCTGGCGGGAGCAAGACGGCTATTCTGAGGATGGCCCCTACCTGATCCTAAGCGGCGGCGATATGTGGACCGGCCCCGCCATCTCTTCCTGGTTCGATGGCGAATCGATGGCCGACGTGATGAACGTGATGGGCTATGATGCAGCCGCCATCGGCAACCACGAGTTCGACTGGGGGATCGACGGCCTGCGAGACAGAGCGGCCCAATCGGAATTCCCTTTTCTGTCGGCCAACATCCGCAGGCAGGAGACGGGCGATCCGGCCGGCTTTGCCGTCACCTTTGTGATTCAGGAGGTGGGCGGGATTTCGGTTGGTCTGATTGGACTGACGACCACAAGCGCGCCCCGGACGACCATGCCCGACAATGTCGCCGAGCTAGAGTTCATTGGCTACCAGGAAGCGCTGAAGGAGGTCGTGCCGCAGGTCAGGGCCGGCGGAGCAGAATTATTGGTGGTGATGGGCCATATTTGCTCCGACGAGATGGAGTGGCTGGTCCCCACAGCGGTCGAGCTGGGGATTGCGGTCATCGGTGGCGGACACTGTCACGAGCGGGTGGGTCGGGTTGTGGATGGGGTTGCCCTGATCGAAAGCGGCTCCTACCTGCAAGGGTACGTCCGCGTGGATATCGCCTTTGATACCGCGACGAATATGGTGGTGGATATCAGTGCCCAGTACCGCAGCAACAGCGGCGGCACGGCGGATCCGGAAGTGGCGGCCGTGGTCGCAGGGTGGAGAGCCCGGGCCGATGAATCGCTAACCCAGGTGATCGGGTACCTGGATCAGCCCATTCCTAATCGTTCCCACGCCATGGTCAACCTGGTCACCAACGCCTGGCTGGAGGCCTACCCGGCGGCCGATGTCGCACTCACCAACAGTGGGGGATTTCGCCAGATGATCCCGGCCGGGGAGATCACGTTGGAGGCCATCATCGGTGTGCTTCCTTTTGACAACGTGTTGATAGACGTCGAGTTGACCGGAGCAGAACTGATCCGGAATATCGAGTGTTGCGGGCCCGTGGCCGGCGGGATGACTACTGCCGGCCGGTACACCTTATCCGACGGCACCCCGGTCGACCGCGATGCCACCTACCGTGTGTTAGTCAACGATTTCATGTATGCTGGCGGCGACGGGTTCAAGTTCGGTGAGCAGGACCCCGATGCCTACAATACTTCCATCGACTGGCGCCAGCCGGTCATTGACTGGATCTCGTCCCTCAACACGTCGCCGGATGATCCGCTGGACCCGTACCTGGATACGGAGAACCGGCAGTGGTAGCGGTGCACTCGCCGGGAGAAAAGCAGAGCCACCCGCGTAACTGATTCACCCAACGGGGGTTATCCACCTCAGAGCAAGCTCAGAGGTGAATCAGATGTCCGACGACGCCAAGATCGAAATGTTGCGTGCCAAGCGCCTGCAGGCCAGGCAAGGAGGGGGTGCGGACCGGGTCGAGCGCCAGCACGCCAAGGGGAAACTCACTGCTCGTGAACGGATCGATCTTTTGTTGGATCGAGGCACCTTTCATGAGATCGGCGCCTTTGTGACCCACCGCTCGACCGGCTTTGACCTGGAAGATCGGGTTTTCCTGGGCGATGCAGTGGTCACCGGCTGGGGCAGGATTGACGGCCGGATTGTCTACGTTTATGCTCAGGATTTTACCGTCTTTGGCGGTAGCCTGGGCGAGGTCCACGCCGAAAAGATTGTCAAGCTGCAAGAGACCGCCATGAAAAGCGGGGCGCCCATCGTCGGGCTCATGGACTCGGGAGGGGCGCGCATCCAGGAGGGGGTGGTCAGTCTGGCGGGTTTCGCCGACATTTTCCTGCGCAACGTGCTTGCTTCGGGCGTCATTCCGCAGATCTCCTGTATCATGGGGCCGTGCGCGGGAGGCGCCGTCTATTCTCCCGCGCTGACCGATTTCATCATCATGGTCAAGGGGAGCAGCCACATGTTCATCACCGGTCCGCAGGTGGTCAAGGCTGCCACGCGGGAAGAGGTCTCCTACGAGGAATTGGGTGGAGCCATGACCCACAACACCCTGAGCGGGGTCAGCCATCTGGCGGCCGAGAGCGAGGACGATGCGCTCTTTTTGGTGCGTGAACTGCTCGGTTATCTCCCCTCCAACAATCTGGACGAGCCTCCCACTGTTCCCACGACTGACGACCCGCTGCGCACCGACCGCGCGCTGGACACCATTGTGCCTGACGATCCCGGCAAGCCGTACGACATGAAAGAGGTGATAATGCGACTGGTGGACGACGGTCGCTTTTTTGAGATTCTTCCCCATTGGGCGCAGAGTATCATTGTTGGGTTTGCCCGGCTGGGCGAGCGGAGCGTAGGGATCGTGGCTCAGCAACCCAGCGTGCTGGCGGGTGTACTGGATATTGATAGTTCGACCAAGGGGGCGCGTTTTGTTCGTTTTTGCGATGCTTTTAATATCCCCCTGGTCGTGCTAGAGGACGTGCCCGGTTTTCTGCCGGGCGTAGATCAGGAACACGGGGGCATCATACGGCACGGAGCCAAACTGCTGTACGCCTTTGCCGAGGCGACGGTTCCCAGGATCACCGTCATCACCCGCAAGGCGTACGGCGGAGCCTACTGCGTGATGAACAGCCGGAATCTGTTGGCCGACCTGGTACTCGCCTGGCCCACGGCCGAGATTGCCGTGATGGGGCCTGAGGGAGCCGTGAACATTATTCATCGTCGGGAACTGGCCGAGGCCGACGAGCCGGACCGGCTCAGAGCCAAGCGGGTGCAAGAGTACCGTGACCAGTTTGCCAGCCCGTATGTTGCGGCCGCGCGGGGCTATGTTGATGATGTGATCGAGCCGCATCAGACTCGACCGCTGCTGATCCAGGCGCTCAACCGGCTGCAGAGCAAGCGGGACAACCTGCCGCTGAAAAAGCACGGCAACATTCCCCTCTAACGTGCTTCCCGATCACGGCACAAGAGCAAAGCCGACCAGGGCCCAGTGTTGTTGTGTCCTTTGGCCTTGCGCGTAGCGGATGAGCGGGTGTGGGAGGCTATCTTGTCCGAACGCAGCTAATGGCTCGCTGTGCAAAATCTGTGCTTTTTGCAGTGCTCGGCCGAGGTCGCGGGCCGTAAGATGGGTACCCTCTCACGTTGCGGATAGGGGGTGATTGCGCGTGCAGGGGGAGGCCGCGCAGGCGGCGGCCGTCGCCAGACTTGCCCTTCTGGTATGCAGCATCGGCACCACAAGGCACTGCAGATCAGCATCCAGTCAGCGTCACGCTCCGGGGGCGGGCGGCCGGAAGAGCCAGGTCTCCAGATGTCGCCACCAGCGCCGCAGGCGGGAGCGAACCCGGGCAAGTGCGTACAGCACCGCTCGCAGCCGGCTTCGCCATGGTCTCTCTAGCGGCGGCTTTGCCATCCACTCGATGACGGCCGCGCCCCAGGTCAGCCCCGCGCCAAAGCCCACCGCCAGCAGGCGGTCACCCGGCTGTACTCGCCCTTCTTCCAGCGCCTCGCACAGTGCAATCGGGATCGACGCGCTGGAGGTATTGCCGTACCGATCCAGGTTGACAACGACGCGCTCGGCCGGCATCTTGAGTGCGCGGGCGGCCGATTGGATGATCCGGCTATTCGCCTGATGTGGGACCAGCAGTGCAACGTCATCCATTGTCAGTCCCGCTTTTTCCAATGCCTCGGTCGCTGCTTGACGCATGACCCGGGTGGCAAACCGAAAGACCTTGCGGCCGTCCATATGGATAGTATGCAGGTGGTTTTTGACCGTTTCGGGCGATGCCGGCATCCGGCTGCCCCCGGCCGGCACTGATAGGGTGTCCCCGCCAGAGCCGTCCGCGCCCAGGACGCTGGACAATACTCCCCCCGGCCTGTCGGACGGTCCCAACACAACCGCTCCTGCCCCATCCCCAAAGAGGATGCAGGTTGCCCTGTCCTCCCAGTTGATCATGCGGGAGAGAGTCTCTGCCCCGATGACCAGCGCGTGGTCAATCGAGCCAGTAGCGATGGCCTGGGCCGCCAGGCTGATCCCATAGATCCAGCCCGAACAGGCGGCGCTGAGGTCAAAAGCGCCAGCACTCGTCGCGCCCAGTGCGTCCTGTACCAGGCAGGCGGTGGCAGGAAAGATGTGCTCCGGGCTGGCGCTGGCGACGATGATCAGATCCAGGTCCGCTGGGTTCAGGTCGGCTGTCTCCAGCGCCCCGCGGGAAGCCGACAGAGCCATCGTAGCCGTGCTCTCGTCCTCAGCCGCAATCCGCCGCTCGCGGATGCCAGTGCGGGCGACGATCCACTCGTCGCTGGTCTCTACCATCTGCGCGATTTCCGCGTTGGTGAGCACCTTTTCGGGCAGGTACTTGCCCCAGCCTATCAGGTGGGCGTAGCGTAGCCTGTGCGGCCGGCCGCCGTTGCCATTTCCCGGCATTTTCCGCTTCAGGCGCGTGGCTAGCAGCCGCAGAGCAGAAGGGTGCTCAGCGTCGGGAGTGTCGGCCATCGTCAGCGCCTGGGTTCGGAATCCCGGTTCGATTCCCCAAAGATGATGGAGGCGTTGTGGCCGCCGAACCCAAACGAGTTCGACATGGCGATCCGTACCTTGGCCGGCCGGGCCTTATTGGGCACGTAATCGAGGTCGCATTCCGGGTCGGGGAATTCCTGGTTGATGGTCGGAGGGATCATCCCCTCCTGAATCGCCATCACGCAGAAGATCGCTTCCAGACCCCCTGCACCGCCCAGCAGGTGGCCAGTCACTGATTTTGTCGAGCTGATGGGCAACTGATAGGCGTGGGGGCCAAAAACAGCCTTGGCGGCCGCCGTCTCTCCCTTGTCGTTGAGCGGTGTGCTGGTGCCGTGAGCGTTCAGATAGTCAATCGCATCGGGCGGCAGGCCAGCGTCCGCCAGCGCGCCCTGCATCGCCTGAACGGCCCCCGCGCCGCCCTCGAGCGGAGCAGTGATGTGAAAGGCGTCGGCCGAAGCGCCATAACCCAGCAGCTCGGCCAGAATCGGCGCGCCTCGCCGCTGGGCAAACTCTAGCGACTCTAGCACAAGTATCGCGGCCCCTTCCCCGGCCACAAATCCATCCCGTTTGGCGTCAAATGGCCGGCTGGCGCGCTGGGGTTCGTCGTTCCACCCGGATGAAAGCGCGCCCATGTTGATGAACGCGCCGATGGCGGTGCGCACGAGGGCTGCATCCGCGCCGCCTGTCAGAATCGCATCGGCCGCGCCCCGCCGGATGACGGCGGCCGCCTCGCCGATGGCGTTGCTTCCCGAGGCGCAGGCAGCCACAATCGCGTAATTCGGTCCTCGAAGCCCGTGACGGATGGCGATCTGACCGGGGGCAGTATCGGCCAGCATCATGGGAATCGCAAACGGGCTGACACGGCGCGGGCCAAGCTCACGCACCACCCGGTCTGTCTCGAGAATCGTGCCGATGCCGCCCACTCCACTCCCTAGGATCACGCCGATGCGGGGTGCGGTTTCCGGCGTGGCGGTCAGTCCGGCCGCTTCCAGCGCCTCGTCGGCCGCCGCCAGTGAGAATTGCGCGTACCTATCCATGCGCCGCGCATCCCGTCTGCCAAAGCGACCCACCGGGTCAAAGCTGTTGACCTGGGCTGCTATCTTGACCTTCAAATCGCTGGCGTCAAAGTGGGTCAGAGGGCCGACTGCCGAGCGGCCCTGCAGCACTCCTTCCCAGGTGGTCCTTACGTCTTCCCCCAGCGGAGAGATCGTTCCCAATCCGGTTATTACCACACGCTTGTTCATCTTTCCCTCGTTGCCTTTGGTCTTTGTAAGGTACAACACCAATACTCGCCGCTGGTTGCGGTCGAACGTGTTCGGCTCCTGGTATCCCTTGCCTCCGGTCGGATGCGTGACTGCGGCCGCTTGAGCATCGACATGCTGCTCGCCAGGTATGGCTCTGGGAGCGTCGGCCAGGTCGCCGATGATACGCTGCAAGAGGAATGCCTGGCGAGGGCGGCAGGGCGCAAATGCACAGCCCTGGACTTGGTCTTCTTGGAGACATACCAAAGCAGGCGCGACACTGACGCGGTTTGCGCCGATGCGTCTGGCCACGCTGACGACAATCGCAGAGTCACCCTTGCCCCCTGGTGATAGCCTTCACGGTATTCCGGATCTCCGCCAACGCGCCAGAGGATGTCCGCCTATTCGCAGGGAGCCAGGCGGGGCAGACTCGAATCTTTTTCCTCCTCTCGTGTTATATCAGGTGGTTGTCGCTCGCGTCTGGTCCTGTCCGAGCCAGCTACGCTGGGGTGGTTGACCGGAATGACGGGACGGGGAGGATCTCTGGTGAGATGCCGCCCAAGGAGGATGCGGCCGCACGGCCCCGGTGATCCGGACCCATCCGCAGGCGGGTCCTGGCGGCGCAGCGAGTGAACGGAGAGTGTAGATGCTGAACACAGTGTTGATCGCAAATCGGGGAGAGATCGCCGTTCGGATTATCCGAGCCTGTCACGAACTGGGCGTTCGGACAGTGGCAGTCTTTTCCGATGTGGATCGGGGCGCGTTGCATGTCCGGTATGCGGATCATGCCTACCCGCTGGGCGGCGCAGCCGCGGCGGATAGCTACCTGCGGGCCGACCGTATCCTGCAGATCGCCCATCAGGCGGGCGCGGATGCGATCCATCCCGGCTATGGTTTCCTGGCCGAGCGTTCCGATTTCGCCCAGGCGGTGCTGGATGCCGGCATGGTCTGGATCGGGCCGCCGCCGGGCGCGCTGGGGCTGACGGGAAACAAGAC